>JBBSHK010000042.1:0-11486 GCA_038253185.1 Anaerolineae bacterium
GATTGGATGAAAGTTGTGGTCAAGCGCGACGACATTGATATCGATCCCGAATATCTGGAGTGGGCAGGTGTGGCGTGTTTCAAAAAAGCATACGGCGTGTTTCAGGAGCGCGGCTATCGCACGCGTTTGCTCTCGGCAGCGTACCGCAACTTTTATCATTGGACGGAATTCATCGGCGGCGATGTGAGTATGACGATTCCGTACGAGTGGCAGGTCAAATACAACGAGTCGGAGGTCAAGCCCGCGCCGCGAATGCAAGAGCCGGTGGATGAAGGAATACTCGACGAGCTATACAGCAAGATCCCTGATTTTCGCCGCGCCTTCGACGTGGACGGAATGAGCGTCGCCGAGTTCGACACCTATGGTGCGACGGTGCGGACGCTGCGTTCCTTCATCAGCGGCTGGTATGATTTTGTCGCGGTGATTCGCGATATGATGCTGCCGAATCCGGACGTGAAAGTATGAATTACACCACAGAGACGCAGACAACGCAAATCTCGGTATTGACGCTTGGCTACCCCAAGGTTATACTGTTAGCAGAGAGGTAGTATAACCGAATGCAAACCATCAAGACCGCCATCTCAATCCAGAAATCACTTTTTGAGCAAGCGGAAGCCCTCGCCCGCAAGATGAAGGTCTCGCGCAGCCGCTTGTTTGTGCTCGCATTGGAAGACTTTATTCGGCGGCAACAAAATCAAGACCTGCTCGCAAAAATCAACGCCGCCTATGCCGATGAATCGGACGCGACTGAAAAGAAGTTTCTCCGCAAGGCGCGCAAGCAGTATCGTAAACTTGTGGAGGGCGAATGGTGATCCGCCAGGGCGATGTCTATTGGGTCGCACTGGATGATCCAACTGGCTCCGGTCCGGGACATACCCATCCGCTGGTCGTCATCCAAAATAATCTCTTTAACACCAGTCAAATTCGGACAGTGATGCTCGCGCCGTTAACATCCAATCTCAAACACGGCAGTGCGCCGGGAAATGTGTTGCTGGATCGGGGCGAAGCGAATTTGCCGAAATCAAGCGTCGTCATTGTCTCCCAAATCATCACCGTAGACCGAACTCAATTAGGCGAGTATATCGGAACTCTATCAGCGAAACACGTGCGAGAAATTCTTAACGGAATTAAACTGGTCATCGAGCCGCGCGAAGTGGAATAGCCCACAGGACTCTAAAACCATCTCTTGCGCCTCGAACAAAAAGACCTTAGCCCAACTCGAATTGCAAGCCGCCGATGCGCGGCTTGAGAACGTGCCATTCCTTGAAAACGAACGGCACAAAAATAGAAAACCCGCTTTGCGGGTTTCAGAAATGTTGCCGTCGGATTCAATCCGATGGCGTGGGCTGAAATGTTGCTGTGAATGCTGTGAGCGCGCTTTGACGAACCTATAAGCGCATGAGATAATTCAAGTCATCTCGACCGGGCACTTTCTGAAGCGAGGACAAAAAATGGATACAAAGATTGAATTGCAACCGAGCAGCCAAGAGGAACAGACGATGCAGGAGTATAGTCTAACGATTGATGGTGTCATCGAAGTACCAATAAACGCCAACCCCAAGGCGTTTTTCGATGGCTTGCTCGATAAAATCGTCGAGTTTGTCGAAGAGCACCACGGGTTTGCGGCTCTCGGTATGTCCTACCAAGAGTACAAGGAAGAAGACGACGAGGCAGCCCATGGCGACGAAGCGACCTAAAACGGGAAAGGAGTTTGTCGAACTGGCAAGGGAATCGGACAAAGTCAACAACGTGCGAGAGGGAAAAGGCTCGCACGTTGTTGTTGAATTTAGAGACGGTACATCTGTTACCATCCCGGTTCACGATAAGAAGCAACTCGGCAAAGGTATCTTGCACAAGATTACAAGAGTATTCAAAGCCACAGGATTGCTCGGAATAATTCTCATGATTCTTTGGATTGGCTCTCGCTTCTTTCCATTGCTCCACTGAATATGTAAATAATTCTCATGCAACTTGAACAAAGGGCTCGACCCAAACTTGAATTGCAGCCCACGCATCTGGGGCTTGACCGCGTGAAGAAAAATTCGGATGCGTGGTCGGGCGTAAATGATACTTGTAAACGGATTCCAATTGGAGACATCGTTTAATGAGTGAAAATTCGCAAGCAACCACGCGACTCACGATGGCGCAAGCCCTCATCCGCTTTTTGAAAAATCAGTACGTCGAGCGCGACGGGCGCGAGCAGCAATTTTTCGCGGGCTGCTGGGGCATTTTCGGTCACGGTAATGTCGCGGGCATCGGCGAGGCGCTGCAGGTGCAAGAGCGTCCCGATTTTCGCTACTATCAGGCGCGCAACGAACAGGCGATGGTGCATATCTCTGCCGCCTTCGCGAAACAAAATAACAGATTGCGAACGTTCGCCTGTACTACTTCGATCGGACCCGGTGCGACGAATATGATCACGGGCGCGGCGGCAGCGACGGTGAATCGCTTGCCGGTGCTGCTCTTGCCCGGCGATATTTTCGCGCGGCGCAATGTCGCACCCGTCTTGCAGCAATTGGAGCAGCCGTACTCGCAAGATATTTCGGTGAACGATGCGTTCAAGCCGGTGTCAAAATATTGGGACCGCCTCAATCGTCCCGAACAAATCATTACCGCGCTGCCCGAAGCGATGCGCGTGCTCACGTCGCAAAGCGAAACGGGCGCGGTCACGCTCGCGCTGCCGCAAGATGTGCAAGCGGAAGCATTCGATTATCCGCGCGAACTTTTTGAAAAGCGCGTGTGGCACATTGCGCGCCCGCGACCCGATACAACTTTATTACAACGCGCGGTGGAATTAATACGCGCGAGCCAACGACCGCTGATCGTCGCGGGTGGCGGTGTGATTTATTCCGAAGCGACGGACGCGCTGAAAAAATTCGCGGAACAAACGGGTATTCCCGTCGCCGAAACAATGGCGGGCAAAGGTTCGCTGCCTTACAATCATCCGCTCGCGCTCGGCGCGATTGGCGTCACGGGCACGCGCGGCGCGAATATTATGGCGCGTGAAGCAGATCTGATTATTGGCATCGGTACACGTTACAGCGACTTTACCAGTGCGAGCAAGACCGCGTTCCAAAATCCCGACGTGAAATTTATCAACATCAACATCGCGGATTTCGATGCGAACAAACATGCGGGACTCGCGCTCGTCGCGGACGCGCGTGTCACATTGGAAGAATTACACGCGGCACTTCAAGGTTTTCAAGTGAACGCGGACTATCGCGCCCGCGCGGATAAACTTAATCGCGAGTGGGAGGAAGAGGTGAGCCACATCTATGGCATCGAGCATGGTCCGCCGATTTCACAAGGCGAAGTCATCGGCGCGGTGAATAATTTTTCGCAGCCGCAAGATGTCGTCGTCTGCGCGGCGGGAAGTTTGCCCGGCGATTTGCACAAACTGTGGCGCACGCGCGATCCGAAAGGTTATCACTTGGAGTACGGTTACTCGACGATGGGTTACGAAATCGCGGGCGGACTCGGCGTCAAGATGGCAGCGCCCGCGCGCGAAGTGTACGTGATGGTCGGCGACGGTTCGTACCTGATGATGTCTGCCGAAATCGTGACCTCGATTCAAGAAGGGTACAAGCTCAACATCATCCTGATTGACAATCACGGCTTCGCCAGCATTGGGGGTCTCTCCGAATCGCTCGGCAGCGGCGGCTTTGGCACGCGCTATCGTTATCGCGACGCGAACACAGGACAGTTGAGCGGAGATATTCTGCCCGTGGATTTTGGGATGAACGCCCGCAGTCTCGGCGCGTATGTGATCGAGGCAAAAGATTTACCGTCACTGCAAGCCGCGCTCGAAGAAGCGAAACAGCAAACGCGCACGACCGTTATTACGATTGAAACGGATCGCGAGCAGCGCGTGCCCGGTTACGAATCGTGGTGGGATGTCGCGATCGCGGAGGTCTCGGAAATCGAAGGCGTCCAAAACGCGCGCAAGAAATATGAAGAGGCGCGCAAGCAAGAGCGATACTATATCTAAAACGTGAAGCGTAGAACGTGGTTATCACGTTTTACGCTTTACGTCTTCACCAGTCAATGACTCTGACTTAATCAGAATTCGGGAAGTGTCTATGGATGTAAACAGATTGAACCTTGGACTCATCGGCGCGGGACGAATTGGACGGCTGCACGCCGAGCATCTGGCGTTTCGCCTTCACGACGCGCGAGTCTTCATGGTCGCGGATGTGAATGAAATCGCGGCGCGCCAATGCGCGGAGCAATTCAACATCGCGCAGGTGGCGAAGGACTATCGCGCGATTCTGGAAAATCGAGAGATCGACGCGGTGCTGATTTGTTCGGGGAGCGGGAGCCACGCGCAGATCATTGAAGAATCAGCTGACGCGGGCAAACACATCTTTTGCGAAAAGCCGATCGGCGTACGGCTCGACGAAATCGATCGCGCGCTCGCGGTGGTTGAACGCGCGAAGGTGAAACTGCAAATCGGTTTCAATCGTCGTTTTGACGCGAATTTTGCGCGAGTGCGGCGCGCGGTCGCGCAAGGCGAAATCGGCGAGCCGCACCTGCTGCATATCATCAGCCGCGATCCCAGTCCGCCGCCGATTGAATACTATCAATTCTCCGGCGGGCTGTTTCTCGACACCACCATTCACGATTTTGATATGGCGCGCTTTTTGATCGGCAGCGAAGTGAATGAAATTTATTGTGCCGCGCTCACGCGCCTCGACGCCACGATCAGTCCCGCGCGCGAACTGGACACCGCCATCACCTTGCTGAAATTCGACAATGGCGTAATCGGCACGATTGATAATAGTCGTCAGGCGGTGTACGGTTATGACCAACGCGTCGAGGTGTTCGGCAGCGCGGGCGCGATCAGCACGAACAACAATTTTCCGAACACGGCGCAACTCAGCACTGCATCGAATATTCAGCGCGACCTCCCGCTCAATTTTTTTATGGAACGCTATGTCGAATCGTACTTGATAGAGTTGCAAGCATTCATCGATGCAGTGAAAAATGACGAGCCGACGCCGGTGAATGGTTACGATGGTCGCGTGCCGGTGGTGATGGCGCTGGCGGCGCAAAAATCGTATGGAGAAAATCGTCCGGTGCGTTTGAGCGAATTTGATGTCAAGTAGCGGTACCGTTCGCGGCATCGCCGCGCGCAGTTATGGTATTATCAACCTATATCGTTTCGCGTTCAAAAAAATCTGACGACTCGTTTGACTAGAATTTCCTCCAGCGAAAATGAGTCGGGAGGCACGATGCAAACCACGATTTTTGAAAAAAGTGTCGAGTACGAAGAGAGCGGTCAAGGACTGCCACTCGTCTTGATTCACGGTTATCCTTTGAATCTCACGATGTGGGAGCCGCAACTGCGCGGGCTGGCCGAGGTCGCGCACGTGATCGCGCCCAACCTGAGCGGCTTTGGCAAGAGCGATCCTGTCGCCGACGTGAATATGGGCTCGTATGCCGACCAGATACGCGAGCTGCTCGATTCGCTCGGCGTGACTGAACCTGCCGTCCTCTGCGGGCTTTCGATGGGCGGCTATGTCGTGTTTGAATACTTGCGACGTTATCCGAATCACGTGCGCGGGCTGATTTTTGCGAATACAAAAGCGGGCGCGGATTCTCCCGAAGCGCGCGTCGGACGCGACAATAGTGCGGCGACCGCGCGGGCGAAAGGGGCGGAAGCGATCGCCGAGGCGATGCTGCCGAAAATGCTTTCACCGAAAACGACCCAGAACAATCCGCAATTGGTACAGCGTGCGCGTGAAATGATGAGCAGCGCATCGAAGGACGGAATTGTCGCGGCGTTGATGGCGATGAAAGACCGTCCCAATTCGACTGACACGATGGTGGACCTTCACAAGCCGACGTTAATTATCACCGGCGCGGACGATCAACTCATTCCGCCGAGCGAATCGGAAAATCTCGCGCGCGGGATCACCGATTCGCGTCTGGAGATTCTGCCGGATGCGGGGCATCTGTCCAATCTCGAACAGCCGGAGTTATTCAACCACGCGGTGAGGGAATTTTTGCGAAGCTTGGGGTGAAATAAAAAGGGCACAGTTCACTGTGCCCTTTTTATTTCCGGCTGCGCCGCGGGATCGCACTCGAGCGCGTCATGCCGCGCGGTCGCGTAGTGGTAGCAGATTTTTTCGGGCGGGGTGGAGCTTGAGTCTCGTCGAGTATCCCTACGTCTTTGAGGACGGTTGCTATGGTTGCAGGCGAGCTTGCTGGCAGCGTGGAATGATTCTCGTGAATCTCCTCAAGCAATAATTCTTCTTCCGCCGGATTGACTTCGTGCGCTTTGAGAAAAGCGTCGAGGTTATTGCGATGCACGCGAAAGCCGCCGAGGAGCTTGACCGCTTTCAGTTCGCCCATCTTGATGTAGCGGCGAATAGTGAAAGGGCTGACGCCGAGCAACTCAGCGACCTCGTTGGGCGATAAATATTCACGTTGAACAGCCATGCTACACCTTTGCTTTCCTGCTACACGTTGCTACATCTATAGGCATTGTAGCATATCCTGTGTTGCGCGTCAATAACTTGATGTGGGATGAAAACTGACGCGCGCCATTGGAGAGGAAAACAAGAGGACTGAGGGAACTTGAGAGTTGACGGACGAGCGAACAACCAACTGCGCCCGGTGAAGATCACGCCGGGTTATATCGATTATCCCGAAGGTTCGGTGCTGATCGAGATGGGCAAGACGCGCGTGTTGTGCGCGGTGTCGGTGGAGAAGCGCGTGCCCGCGTGGCTGGTCGGCAAGAATCAGGGTTGGCTCACGGCGGAGTACGCGATGCTGCCGCGCGCCACGCACACGCGTTCGCCGCGCGAATTGACGCCGAGTGCGCGCTCACAAGAAATCCGTCGGCTGATCGGGCGCAGTCTGCGCGCGGCGGTGGATTTGAAATTGATCGGCGGGCATACGCTGAATATTGATTGTGATGTTTTGCAAGCTGATGGCGGCACGCGCACCGCGGCGATTACGGGCGCGTACGTCGCGGTAGAGATCGCGCTGAACAAAATGATACGCGACAAAGAGGCGTCACGCCGCGCGCTCAAGGCGAGTATCGCGGCGGTGAGCGTGGGTATCGTCGCGGGTGAAGTGCTGCTTGATCTGAATTATGCCGAAGACTCGCGCGCTGAAGTGGATTTCAATGTGGTGATGACCGACAAGGGTGAGTTCGTCGAAGTGCAAGGGACGGGCGAAGGCGCGACCTTTTCGCGTGCGCGAATGAATGAGTTGTTGGACCTGGCGAAAAAAGGGATCGAAGAATTGTTGGAGAGGCAGAAGCAGACGTTAAAGCAGCTGAATACACCTTAGAACACATTTAGGGCAATTTAGGCGCTCGCTTGCGCGCGTAAAATCCCCCTCAGTTTATTCCCCCATCAACGGTAGATAAATAAATATGCTTGGCACGAAGGGCGTTTCGGTCACGGTGGCTGCCGGAGTGTTCGTCAAGGCTGGCGTATTTGTGGGCGTCTGTGTTGGGGTCTGAGTTGGAGTGCTTGTACTCACGAGAGTGCGCGTTGTTGTTGGAGTCATCGTGGAGGTCGCGGTGCGGGTCGGTGTACGCGTTGGTGTCGCGGTCGGCGTTGTCGCTGGACTCGCGCAGTCGGTGATGACGGTCACTGTGCCGTCGGAGTTATTGGCGACGTAAATGCTATTGTTCAATACCGCGATCGAGTCGCCGCCGTTTGCGCCCTGCACGCCGAGCGAGAGGTCAGCAACAAAATTCATTGTGCTTGCGTCGCGCACGCGCAGCACGTTCGAGTCAGCGAGAACGATAAAGAGATGGTGCGTATTCGGATTCAGCGCCAGCGCGTACGGCACTGCCGTTTCAGTGAATGTGCCAAGCACGGCGTCAGTACTCGTGTCAATGGTCGTCAATACACTCGTGTTGCGATTGGAGACATAAGCGCGATTGGTTGTTGAATTCGTCGCCACGCCAAAGCTCCCATCGCCGGTCGCCAGTGTTTTCTGAACCGTATTATTCGTATCCACATCCATCACGCCCGCGCCCCATGCGGAAATAAACGCGCGGCTGCCCAGCGGCGCAATCAGCGACGGATACAAACTGGCGGCAGTGGTGCTGAGCACTGTATTCGTTGCCGCGTCGATCAGCGAAATCGTGCTGTCGCTAAAATTCGCCACCCACACGCGCGTGCTGCTCGCGCCCACACCGTACGGCGCATTCCCTACCGCGATATTTTGAACAAACGCCCCGTTCGTCGTATCCACCACCGACACGCTCGCATTATTTCTTTTTGAAACGAATAATTTATTTTGCGCGAACGCGAGTCCATTAGTGTTGCCCGCGCCGTCGGTTGTCCACGTCGCGAGCAGTTGACGCGTGTTCGCATCGATCACCGCGATACTCGACGAATCGGCGAGTCCGACGAAAACGCGATTCGTCGCGGGATCAACCGCGATGCCTTTCGGATGCGCTCCGACATTAATAGTTGTGACGGGCGTGAGCGCGCACGCGGCGTTGGGCGTCAGAGTTGCCATTTCCGTCGCGGCGCGAGTTGCTGTCGCGGTGAAGGTCCGCGTCAGAGTCGAGGTGAGCGCGACGAGGGTCGAAGTGAAAGTGGGCGTGTTTGTCCGCGTAGGCGTCGCGGAGGCATTCGCGCTCGTCGGCGTCGCGGTGAACGCTTGCGTGGGTGAAAGCGTTGCTGTTCGCGTCGCAGTGACGGCAGTGGTCGCCCACGGAGTTGTGGTGGCGGAACCGGCAGAGGGAAAAAGACACGCGGTGTCAAAGAAAACTTTGTTACGACCGTCGGCGATGTGATTGACCACGCGCATGAAAAAAGTTGCGGTCGAGCCGCTCGCGTTGAAATACAAATTCCACTCGATGCGACTAAAGCCGCTGGTGCGGCTAGGATCGAGCGGCACGCTCCACTGAACACTCGCCGCGCGCGGATTCGTGCCTCCCGTGAGATCAATTCCAATCTGGCGCTCGATTTGATTCGTCGGACTGTCCACGCCCTGAACTTCGTGCTGCGCCTGACCCCACACGATCCAGTAGTGATAGGTCTGACCGACGGCGAGATTCGTGACGCGCTGGTAAATGCCCGCGTCAAAGTAACCATTATCCGACCAGATGTATTGCGAGCCATTCGGGTCCCAGCCCTCGTTCGGCGCGTTCTCAAAATTTGGAACGTTCGCGCTCACGACGAACGCATTCCAATTTGCCGAAACGACGCCGAATGGATTCGGACTGCCGGGCGCCATCGTGCCATTCGTGATGAGATTCGTGGGATCTTCCGCGCAAGAGCCGGCGTACGCGGGTGCTACCTGATTCAAAAAAAAATTTAGCGCGAGGGGGATGAGCAGAGCCAACGTGAGGAACACGCGCAGCGCGCGGGCGTGGGAGGCAGTGAGATGAAATGGATGAGCCAAGTGGAGCGTGTCCTAAAGTTTTCTGGCATGGACGACTCAGTCGAATCGTTGATGCGGAATGACTATGACACAACGCCAACCCAAGCTCAATAGGCAACAGGGGCTAGCGCCGGCAAGGTGACCGATTCACAAATCATACTGATGAATGATGCATTCGCGCTGTGCTCACGAGTATCCTGAATTGAGCGGTAAGAATCTCGCAGATGATGCGCGTCGTTATCGGGTTGGTGTTTATGGGTCACGGCGCGCAAAAATTATTTGGCGTGTGGGGCGGACCGGGGCTGAAGGGCTGGACTGCCGGCACTTATTCGGTTGATCACGCGATGAGCCTCTGATTGCCGCAAGCGGAAACGGTGGTCGCGGGTCTGATTCTGGTAGTACTCGGCGTTTTGCTCGCGCTGAATTCGGCGCCACTCGCCGCGTAGTGCTGCACGCGCACGACACGAAGAGACCAGTGTGCCCGTACCGCAAGCAAATCCGCGGCGCCGCGCGTAAAAATCATTAGACAACGTTAAGGCGCGACATTTTGTGTCGCGCCTTTTTGGTTTTATGAATAACCGGATTTAACGTCGCGTTAGCTGTTTGACCTCAATCGTACTCATAAGCTATAATCGTTTTCCATTGTTGGTCTCTCGCGCAAATATTAGGAGATTCAAATTGAACCGTACGTCACCAGTCAAAAAATCGAAGCACGCGTTGAAAGAGCATCCAGCTTTCCTTTATCGACAGCTCAGGATCGGCGCTTTCGAGCAGCCGCGTGAATGGGATTTCGCAAAAGATAAGACGCAGTACAGCACGCATGGGCTTCATACCTACTTGGCTGCGATGAACCCACCGCTCGCTCGTCGTCTTATTCAGACTTATGTTCCTGAAGGTGGAAGTGTGCTTGACCCATTCTGTGGTGGAGGCGCAGTGCTCGTCGAGTCGGTCTTGAATAACTGTGATACAACCGGTCGAGATGTTAATGACTTGGCTGTACTCATTTCCAGTGCCAAGACGACGTTTATCGAGCAGTCCGATATCCTGACAATTGGGAAACAGGTGCTTAAATGTGCCAAAGAGTTTGACGGAGAGCCGTTGCAATTTTCAAAGGCGGACTATATTCATTATTGGTTCAAGCCATACATGCTGGTCCCGCTCACGGGACTCAGACTTGCTGTTGACAAAATCAAAAATTTGCCGCTGAGAAATCTCTTCCGAGTTATTTTTTCCGCCACAGTACGTGACGTGTCATTAACATACCGGAACGAAATTCGTTTGCGGCGGCTTTCGGTAGACGAGCAGCTAAAATTTAATCCAGATGTCTTTGCGCGATTCCATCTGCGTACGAGCGATGCGGCACTGCGGGTAAGTCAACTGCCGGTTGGCGCTCGAGCGAATGTGGCTAAAGGGAACGTGACGAAGATGTCCTTTCGAGACGAGGAATTTACGACCATCGTTTGCTCTCCGCCATATGGCGACGAGCGAAACGGTGTGCCTTATGTGCAATTTGCAAAGAACATGCTCTTGTGGCTCGGCATCCCGCATACAGATATTCAAAAGGCAAAACAAGAGACGCTAGGTTGGAAGAAGGAGGATAAGAAAGCACCACCCTCAAATGAACTTGGGCGTTTGCTGGAGACGATACGAGCGAATCCTACGGCAGTTCGGGAGGCAATTGCTTTCTATGCGGATTATTACGCGGCTCTGAGAGAAATGGCGCGTGTCGTCAAACAGCGCGTGATCATCGTAATTGGTCAACGCGTTCTGAACAATACCGTGTTCGACAATGCCCTAATAACAACGGAGTTGATGGAGAGTTTGGGTGTTCAACTCGAATCGCTGCATAGCCGAACTCTCCCAACCAAGCGTCTGCCAAAGTTGCGAGCTAACGGAGGCGGCGCGATTGATCAAGAGATCATGCTAGTATTCCACAAATAGATTTTCTGAGGACTTACTTTGGATGATTCATTAAAACCGAAAGTTCGCGATCTGCTTCTACTGCTTTTGGAAGCGCGAGAGATGGATGGCGTTAAGGCGTGGGCAATCGGTATCGCCTTCATTTACGCGACAGCCCGGGACTCAAATGCGAATAAAAAAGAAGTATGGGAGTTTATTAAGAAAGTCTA
>JBBSHK010000043.1:0-11453 GCA_038253185.1 Anaerolineae bacterium
GACGACGGTGCGATTAATGACGAACGCGGCGAGCAGTGACAGCACAAGCGTAATAAAAACGCCCGCATGCAATTGCGAGCCTGCAACCAAATTCGTGAAATGCAAATTGTTCGCGATCATATTGGTCTCGGTCATACCCGAAGGAATATCGCGAAAGACATGCGTGACCAGATACGAGGCGAAAAAACGCGCGGGGTAATTCAACAGAAGCGTACTGATCAGCAGCGGCACGCGAAATTGAAATTGCGCGAAGGTCGGCAAGAGCGCCCACGCGCCGCCGACGAGCATCGCCGCCGCGAACACCAGCGGCAGGAGCAGCGGCGCCGGCAGCGGCACATTCAACGCGACGATAGCGGCAGTAATCGCGCCAAGCACCAGTTGTCCCTCGCCGCCGAGATTAAAAAAGCCCGCGCGGAATGCCACCGCCGCGCTGATGCCCATTCCCACAATTGGCGTGGCGCGGGTGAGCGTCGAGGCGAGATTTACAAAATTCGGACCCGCGACCGCGCCGAGCAGCATCGCCCAGTACGCTTCGAGCGGATTGTGCCCGGTGAGCAGCATAATGAGCGCGCCAATTACAATGCCGCCGAGCACCGCGAGCAAAGGCGCTTGCGCGCCGCGCGCGGAATTGAACACTCGCCGCCAATTCGCGGCAGCCATGTCGGGCGAAACGGTTGGGGTTTGTTTTACGACATCCAATTTAGTTGCTCACGATGCGCGGGCGACCAAATCCTCCCCTCCTTGTGAAGGAGGGGTCAGGGGAGGTTCGCGTTGTCCACCCGTCATCAAGAGTCCCAAGCCTTGCTCGGTGGCTTGCGCGCTGGCGACCTCGCCGACGACGCGTCCTTCGTACATCACGAGAATGCGATCGGACAGCGACAGGATTTCGCTCAACTCGGCGGACACGAGCAGAATGGCGTGACCGCGCATTCGGTAATCAATCAACTGTTGGTGGATGAATTCAATCGACGCGACATCGACGCCACGCGTGGGCTGCTCGGCAATCAGTAACGGCGCGCGATGGTCCAGCTCGCGCGCCACCACGCCCTTTTGCAAATTGCCGCCGGAGAGGTGCGCCGCCGCTTCCAAATAATTTGCGGTCTTGATGCCGTACTGCGCGATCAATTGCTGCGCGTGTTCGCGCACCGCGTTAAAATCGAGCAGCCCGCGTCGCGAAAATTCGGGCTGGCGCTCGTAACCCATCAGCAAATTTTCAGACAGCCGCGCGTCGAGCGCGAGCCCCACATGAGCGCGATCTTCCGGCACATACGCGACGCCCGCGCGTCGTCGCGCCGCCACCGAGGCACGTATGATGTCGTTGTCATGCAAAAGAATTCTGCCTGAAGCGGGCGAGCGTAATCCGGTGAGCGCTTCGATCAATTCCGTTTGACCGTTGCCCGCGACGCCAGCGACGCCGACGATCTCACCCGCGCGCACCTCCAGCGACACACCCTTCACCGCTACCCGTCGCAGATTATTGTTAACCGTCAGGTCTTGTACTTGCAACACGACCTCGCCGGGTTCGCGCGGCGGTTTGGTCACGCGCAAGACTACGTCGCGTCCAACCATATGGCGCGCGATTTCTTCGCGGGTCGTGTCCGCCGTTCGCAGCGTCGTGGTCACCGCGCCATCGCGCAGCACTGTCGCGTTATCGGAAATCTCCAGCACCTCGCGCAATTTATGCGTGATGAAAATAATCGTCTTGCCATTCTCCGCGAGGCGGCGCAGAATTTTAAAGAGGTCATCTTTTTCTTGCGGCGTGAGCACGGCGGTCGGCTCATCGAGAATCAGAATGCTCGCGTTGCGATACAGCGTCTTGATGATCTCGACGCGTTGGCGGACACCGACCGGCAGTTGTCCCACATTCGCGTCGGGATCGACGTACAAGCCGTACTGCTCAACCAATTCTTCCACGCGGCGGCGCGCGGCGGTGCGATCGATCAGACCGAATTGCGTTGGCTCGGAGCCATAGATCACATTTTCAAAAACATTGAGCGAGGGGAAGAGCATAAAGTGCTGGTGCACCATACCGAGTCCCGCGCGGATCGCGTCGAGCGACGAATGGAAGACCACCTTTTGCCCGCGAATCAAGATGTCGCCCTCGTCCGGCTGATACAAGCCGTAGAGAATCCGCATCAGCGTCGTCTTGCCGGCGCCGTTCTCGCCGACGAGCGCGCGAATCTCGCCTTTTTCGACGGAGAGACTGATGTGATTATTCGCGACCACGCCGGGGAATTTTTTGACGATGTCGCGCAGTTCGATTTCAGGAGGCATGGGAGAGCGATGAGGACTGAGCACCCACTTGCCGCTCAGCCCTCGTTTCTCAGTCCTAATTATGGAGTCATTGGGTCTTTGATCTTAAGGTCGCCTTTGATAATTTTATCTTGCAGGTCCTTGAGCTTGGCGATGACGTCGGGGTGTTTCATAATCTCGCACTGGCTCTGGTCGGGATTGTCAAGCGCAAAGGGCACGATGCCGATGCCGCCTTCTTGCAATCCAAAGACCAGCACCTGATCCTTGCCACCGGAAAAAATTGAATCAATCGCTTTTACCGCTTCCACGTCGACGCGCTTGAGCAAATTGTCGACGACATGACCGGGCGCGAGTGGGCATTGATTCACATCCACGCCGTAAGTGAAAAAGTTTTTGTCTTTCGCGGCTTCAAAGATGCCGAGGTTGCTCGCCGCGCCCGCGGCAAAAATTTGGTCCGCGCCGCCCGCCGACATTGCGAGCGCTTGTTCTTTCGCGCGGGCGGGGTCGGAGAACGCGCTGGGGTCGGTGCCAATCCAGAGCGTCGAGCTAGCCACCGCGGGGTTCACCGCCTTCGCGCCCATTGTGAAACTATCGGTGTAGCGGTGCAGGAACGGAATATCAATCGCGCTGATCGCGCCCACTTTATTGCTCTTGGTCAGATAGCCCGCTTCCGCGCCGAGCAAGTACGCGGCTTCGTACTCGCGCGAGACTGCACAGCGTACATTCGCCGCGGGCTTGTCGATGCACTGATCGACGATCAGAAATTGCACCTTGGGCGACTCGGCGGCGACTTTTGGAATAATATCGTTGAACTCGAAGCCGAGCACCATCACCAAGTTCGCGCCATCGCTGATCGCGGCGCGCACATTTTGCTCGCGCGAGGAGGGATCATTTTCGCTCTCCAGCGTTTTCGCGGTGGCGCTGTATTTTTTCGCGGCGTCCTCGATCCCCTTCTTGCCCAAGATCAGAAAAGCATTCACGCCGATGGGAGCCGGCGTCACGAAATAAAATTTCATCCCCTTCGCAACCGAGGCGGATGTCGCCGCGCCGGTGGGACTCGCCGAGGTATTTCCACCGGCAGCGGTCGCCGGCGCGGATGTCTTGGCGGCGGAAGTGGTTGGCGCGGAGGTAGGCGCGGTCGCGTTGCCGCCGCATGCCGTCAGCACCAATGCGGCGAGCGCAACCAGCGCGATCAAAACGTATAGAGTACGACTCGGATTCAACATTATTCCTCCTTGGAGTAGCAGTTTCGGATAGAATATCTAACGTAACAGACAGAAACCCGTTTCAAGAGAACAGGTTTCGACCGGAATTCTCAAGCAGACAATGCAACTAGCGTCTCGAGCGCGATCTCAATCATTGTTTCCTTTGCCTGCTCGACGACCTCGCGATGTGGATTGTAACCGGTCATATCTTTTTGCTCCGCGGGATTTCCATCGACGGCAAAAATTCCACCGGCGCGCACTTTACGAATCGAGGCGATCACCAACAGCGCGGCATATTCCATCTCAATCCCAACTGCGCCCGCGTCAATCCACAGCGAATGGGTCGTCGGCAATACGCCGGCATAAAACGCGGCGTGTGTACGCATAATGCCCGCGCCAACCTGAACGCCTGCGCGCGCTCGCGCGAGGCGCGTCAGCGTGTGCGTCAATTCGACATCGGCGACGGCGGGAAATGCCAGCGGCACGAGTTCGCTCGTCACACCATCTTCGCGCACTGCGGCGGTACCGATCAGCAGTCCGCCCGCGCGCACATTCGGCAGATACGAGCCGCAGGTGCCGAGGCGAATGATCGTGCGCGCGCCCGCGCGAATGAGTTCTTCAAAACAAATCGCCGCGCCCGGCGCGCCGACACCGTGCGAGCTGACGGTGATGCCTTGTCCTTGATATTCTCCCGCGTAGGTATAATACTCGCGCCAGCCCGCGACGAGCCGCGCTTTTTGCAAATGTTCGGAAACTTTTTTGGCGCGTTCGGGATCGCCGCACACCAAAACATTGGGTGAAACGTCAGAAGGCTTGACTCGCAATATCGGGGAAAGCGGCTCTTGCATAATTTACGCGCCCGCGATCAATGCTCGTTCGATTCCTGTTCTTCAGAGGCGGGAACAAAGCGATGGCTGCGCCTCAGCACATAAACCGAGATTGCCATCGCAATCACAATAACCGCGAGCAGTCCGAGTTCGATCAGCGTCGAGCGGAAGGCATCTGGATTCGAGACGGCAAGTGCGGTGCTTTCCGCGGTGATAATGAGGATGCGTCGGATCGCCGCAATCGCGCCGATGACCAAAAAGGGTTCGGCGACAAGGCGATGGGCTTCGAGCGAGACCGTGACGGTGTAAACAATTTCCATCGTCATCATCACGAGCAGCACACTGTCGAGGATTTCGATGGCGAGCGAGGCAACTTTGCCCTCCAGCGCGGCTTGGATCAAAGCGATCACACTGCTGCCGAGGACGATCAAGGCGAGGACGATGAGAACGATCGCGATTAAAAAAAGAATGACGCTTTCGGCGCGACCGAGCAAGCGTGCGGCGCCAGATCGACCCAGAGAGGTGCGACGGATCATTTATATTCTCCTTGAAGTGTGGGCGTGCTCGTTCCCGTGAACGCGGGCGAATGCGCGGCATTGTAACATTGGCATTGGGCAATGTCAACGGATTTTGATAGAGGCTTGTGCCTGTAGCAAATCCCAGCGGTGCGATTCGCGAACGCGTGTTAAAATTAAAACAAAAGTCGAGTCATTGAAACCGCGCGCGACAGAGGTATCAGACGCGTGTGATATTTTTCGTCAAGAGGTCAGGATGAATATTGATTTGATTGGCGTGCCGATTGATTTTGGCGCGGGGCGGCGCGGCGTGGATATGGGACCCAGCGCGATTCGTAAGGCGGGATTGGACAACGCATTGAAAGCGCTCGGGCACACGGTGTACGATCGCGGCAATATCGATGTGCCGTTAGTTGAAAATTGCGATGCCTCACAGCCCAAGCTGCGCTATTTGAATTGCATCGTCGAGGTGGCGAATCGATTAGCGGATATGGTCGCGGAGAGCGTCGGCGCAGCACGCTTGCCCTTGACGCTCGGCGGCGATCACAGTCTGGTGCTCGGTTCGATTCGCGGCGCGGCGCGTATCAAAAAGCTGGGCGTGATCTGGATCGACGCGCACGGCGATTTCAATACCACCGAGACCACGCCCTCAGGAAATATTCACGGGATGCCGCTCGCCGCGCTGTGCGGTTACGGCGACCCGCGCCTCGTGACGCTCGGCAACCCGAACCAAGCGCCGCGCGCGGTGGACCCGAAGAATGTCGCGCTCATCGGCACGCGCGATCTCGATCCGGGCGAGCGCGAATTGATGGCACGCGCCGGCGTGAGTGTTTTCGCTACAGAGATTCTCGATCGGATTGGATTGTACGAGGCATTGACCCGCGCGATTCAAGTGGCTTCTCGCGACACTCAGGGAATTTATCTCAGTCTGGACCTAGACGCGCTGGATCCGGTCTATGCGCCGGGCGTCGGTACTCCGGTGCTGGGCGGACTCACTTATCGCGAAGCGCACCTCGCCTGCGAATTAATTTGTGAGACCGAGTGCCTGATTGGGATGGACATTGTCGAAGTGAATCCGATCTTGGATGAGCACAACAAGACCGCCACACTCGCGGTCGAGCTCGCGCTGTCTGCCTTCGGCAAACGCGTGTGGAAGTAATTCCCCTCCTTAACAAGGAGGGGAAGGGGAGGTCAGCAAGAATTCACTCACGCGTTCGACCCACTCTTCAGGATGTTCGAGATGAACGCTGTGCCCGGTGTTTGGCGCGAGCCAGAGCTGGGAATTGGGAAGATGCGCGTGCATAAATTCCGCGTGATGCCCCGGCGCATTCACCGCATCCTCTTCTCCCTGTATAATGAGTGTGGGCACGCGCACCCGCGCCAGATCATCTGCGGAATAATCCGGCGCGCGCGCAATTTCTAACGCGGTGCGTCGCATCAAATCTTTCCAATAACCCGCATAGCGGTTCACGTCATGCAACTGCGTCAGCTCGCGCGCCCATTCCGGATCGCGCGCCGCGATGCGCTCGCCCCATTTCCCATCGCCATAGCGCAGCAAATCAGGGCTGACGAAGGCGTTCGCCGCCATTAACACCGCGCGGCGTGCTGCTTCAGGATATTCCACGCTCATCACTAGTGCGACATTCCCGCCGTTCGAATGTCCGGCGATGAACGCCGGCGCGAGATTCAGCACGCGCAATAATTCCGCGAGATCCTTCGCGAGCGTCGTGAACGTGTATTCATCGCGCGGGTCGAGCGTTTGACCGTGACCGCGACAGTCGGGGAGAATGATGTGAAAGCGCGCGGCGAGCGGCTCAAGCACAGCCTCCCACGCGCTGCGTCCGGTCTGCCCCGAGCCGTGAATGAGCAACAACGTTGGCGCAGAGGACGAGCCGCATTCTTCGTAGTAAAGTTCCAGATCAAAAACGTGAGTGAAGGGCATTGGATGAAATATAGGCGCGCATAATCATCAGATCTGTCATTCTGAGGAGCGAAGCGACGAAGAATCTCCGGATGGGATAGACACGTGAATTTATCCGAGTCAGAGATTCTTCGCTCACTTTAGTCGCTCAGAATGACATAACGCTATAAACCAACACCAACCGTCTTGGCAAAATTCTTTAACGCGTCGAGGTGTGCGGAAGGTGAATCGAAACCGACTCCCATCGTGTTCGCCGAAAAAATTGTCGCGCCCAACTCTTGCCAGTGTTTGATCTGTTCTGCCCACACGCGCGGATCTCCTTCGCCGTACGAGATGCGCGCTTCGATTCCAAATTGCGAACGGTCGCGTCCCGCTTCATCCAGCGCGCGCTTGAGTAGATCCACCGCGTGATGTGCCTGAGCCGGGTCGCGAAAATTCGACATCCAGCCGTCGGCGATACGCGCCATGCGACGGATTGCCTCGTCCGCCGATCCGCCAAACCAAATCGGTATCGGGCGTTGAATCGGCAGCGGCTTGAGACCGGCATCTTCTATTGCGTGCCATTTGCCGGAAAAATTCACCAGCGGCTCGGTCCACAATTTTCGCAAGACCTCGACCTGTTCTTCGATGCGCCGCGCGCGATTGCGAAAGTTTTCATTCAGCGCGGTGTACTCGACGTGATTCCAACCGAGACCCACGCCGAGGCGCAAACGCCCATTCGACAAAATATCCAGCGTCGCGGCTTGCTTGGCGACGAGCGCGGTCTGCCGCTGCGGCAGAATGATAATGTTGGTCGCGAGTCCGATTTTTTGTGTCACCGCCGCGAGATAACCGTACAGGACGAACGGTTCGAGAAAAGAACTCTCGTGCGTGTACGGTCCGCGCAAACGGTCGGGGCGATTCGGATTCGCGCCGAGCACGTGATCGTACACGTCAATGTGCGAAAAGCCGAGACCCTCGACCGTCTGTGCGTACTCGCGCACCGCGAGCGGGTCACTTTCAAATTCCGTTTGTGGAAAGACAACACCCATCTGCATAAAGCACCTCACATGCTCTCGTGTCATTGCGAGAGAAGCGCCCCCCCTCTGTCCCCCCTTGACAAGGGGGGATGAAGAGGGGTTATTCCCGTTCCGCGAATGCCATCGTGTACATTTCGAAATAACGCCCGCGCTTTTCCAATAATTCCGCGTGCGTGCCTTGTTCGACAATGCGCCCACTATCGATGACGACAATCTTGTCAGCGCGCGTAATCGTGGACAACCGATGCGCGATCACGAATGAAGTACGATCGCGAAAAAGTCGTTCGAGCGCGGACTGAATCACGCGCTCGGTCTGCGTATCCACGCTCGAGGTTGCTTCATCGAGAATCAAAATGCGCGGGTCGGCGAGCAGCGCGCGTGCGAAGGAAACCAACTGTCGCTGACCGCCGGAAAGAATCGCGCCGCCTTCACCCACCCGCGTCGCGTAACCATTGTCCAGCCCGCGGATGAATTCGTGCGCGCCGACGGCGCGTGCTGCGGCTGCCACTGCTTCATCACTCGCTTCCAGCGCGCCGTAGCGAATGTTGTCCGCGACGGTTCCAGAAAACAGGAACGGGTCTTGCAGCACCACGCCCATTTGTCGGCGCAAAGAATTTTGCCTTACGCCGCGAATGTCAATGCCATCAATTTTGACCGCGCCTTCGGTCGGATCATAAAAGCGGCTGACAAGTTTGACGAGAGTGGATTTCCCCGCGCCCGTTTCGCCGACCAAGGCAACGGTTTGCCCGGCTTGTATATGCAAATTAATATTTTCCAGCACGGGCGTGGGATCATCGGAATAATGAAAGCTGACATTATCAAAAGTAACCTCGCCGCGAATCGGCGGCAGCTCGCGCGCATCCGGCGCATCCTGTACTTCGATCGGCGTATCGAGCAATTCAAAAATCCGTTCGCTGCCCGCCATCGTCGCCTGAAAAGTATTGTAGCGGCGCGAGAGCGCGCGGATCGGATCAAAAAAGCGATCGATGTACAGCGCGAACGCGACGAGTGTGCCCGCGGTGAGCGGCGGCGCGCCAAATCCAAAATTGCCGAGCACCGCAAGTCCGCCGAGCCACACGACGAGACCGAGCGCGAGACTGCCGATGAGATCAACCGTCGGGAAAAAGACCGAGGCGATCAGCGAGGCTTGCATATTCACGCGCAAATTATTGCCGTTCACCTCTTCCGCGAACACTTGGTAATTGTAATCTTCGCGCGAGAACGATTGCACCACGCGCACGCCAACAATGTTTTCATTCAGCACCGCGTTGACCCAACCGATAGCGGCGCGCACGCGGCGGTAACTTTCGCGCGCGCGGCGGCGAAAGATTTCGGTTGCGGCGAACATCAACGGCAGCACGAGAAAAGTGAGCAGCGACAATTGCCAATTCAAAAGGAACATCGCGATCGTGATACCAATGAGGTCAAAGCTGCCGCGAAAAATATCGATCAGCGCCCACACCAACATTTCGCGCAACACCGAAACGTCGTTGACCACGCGCGAGATGATGCGCCCTACCGCATAGCGACTGAAAAAGCCGAGCGAGAGCGCCTGCATATGCTCGAACAATTCGCGCCGCAAATCGTAGATGATGCTCTGTCCGGCGACCGATGTAATGCGAATGCGAATAAACGTCGTGACCCACATCACCGCCGCGGCGACGAGATACAGCACGACCGCACGCGTGAGCACGTTGCCGTTGCCTGCCGCGATACCGTCGTCGAGCGCGACTTTGACCAGATACGGACCGGCTATCTGCGCGAAGGTACCAACAATCGCCAGCGCGATGGCAAACGCAAAATGCCGCACATACGGGCGCACGTAAGTCAGCAAGCGCCGCGTGATCTGCGGATCGTACGCCTTACCAATGATCGTGTCTTCTTGATTCAGCGGCGGTGGCGTAACGAATCTGGGTTTGGGTTTGGCAAGCGTAGTCATTAGTCGTTAGTCATTAGTCCACAGTCGACAGTCGACAGTCAAGAGCTAACTAACCCGATGTGCAAGTTTTTCTGTGCTTTCGAGCGAAGCGAGCCCCGCGGTCCCTCGGGGTCTGAGGGAAAATCTCTGTTTTGCCAATCGAGATTTCTCGTCGCAAATTGCGCTCCTCGAAATGACAGTTGGAAAGCAAGAATAACGCGCATGAGGTCAACTAAAATTGTTGACTGCTTTCTTATCAAGTTTCGCATATTGTGTAGTTTTCATCTGACCTTCGCGTTCTGGTTTCGGTCACCCGTCACTCGGCATTTTTAACAATTCCGATTCATCCTCACCGCGCTCGTGTCCATCACCGTTGCTCGGTGTCGGCGCTTGCGCGAATTCCGCCTCTCGATCAAGGAACAACATTTCGCTGCGGAATTGTTCTTGGTCTTTCAGTTGCAAATCATAAATCTCTTGGTAGAGTCCGCCTTGCGCCAGCAGCGCGTTGTGAGTGCCGCGCTGGACAATGCGCCCATCTTGCAGTACGAGAATTTGATCGGCGCGTTTCACAGTGGACAACCGCTGCGCGATGACGAACGTCGTGCGACCCTGCATCAATTCCGCGAGCGCTTGTTGAATCAAATATTCCGTTTGTGTATCCACGCTCGAAGTCGAATCGTCCAGAATGAGAATGCGCGGATCCATCAACAGCGCGCGGGCAATCGCCACGCGCTGTCGCTGTCCGCCGGACAAGGTCACGCCGCGCTCTCCGACAATCGTCTCGTACCCATTTGGCAGCGCTTGAATAAAATCGTGAGCGCGCGCCGCTTTTGCCGCCGCAATAATTTGGTCCTCGCTCGCATCCACGCGACCGAACGCAATATTCTCGCGCAGATTGGTGGAGAATAAGAACGACGTTTGCAGCACGATACCGATTTGCGAACGCAGCGATTCGAGTTCCACCGTCCTGAGATCGTAACCGTCGACGCGCACGCTGCCTTCGGTGGGATCGTAAAAGCGCGGGATCAAATTGATGAGCGTTGTTTTGCCGCTGCCGGTGAGACCAATCAGCGCGACGACTTGATTCGGCTCCGCGATAAAAGAAACATTGTGCAGCGCGGCGCGCGCTCCATCCCCTTTACCGTCCGGGGATGAATTCCGCCGATAGCCAAACGATACCGCGTCGAAGGTCACTTGCCCGCGCAGATTCGGCAGTCGCATCACGTTCGACGGCGAAGTAATTTCTTGCGGCAGGTCGAGAATTTCAAAGATGCGCTGTCCGCCCGCCACCGCTTCACCCGCCGAACTCACGACATCGCCCAAGCGCTGCACCGGCAGCGCGAGCAGCAGCAGGTACGCATTGAAGGCGACGAGTGTGCCGAGCGTCAACGTTCCGCCAATCACCATTCCGCCGCCGAACCAAATGATGACGGCGGTCGAGAGCATCACGAGCAGATTCATCGTCGGCACAAATACCGCCCACGTATTCACAATGTTGACGCGCGCGTGATACAGCTCGCGATTCGGCTTGGACAATTTTTGTTTTTCAAAATCTTCGCGGGCGAATGCGCGGACGACCTGCGCGCCGGTGAGATTTTCTTGCAGCGCGGCAGAAAGATCGCCGAGCGCCTGATCCACGCGATAAAACAGCGGACCGACAATCGTGCCCAGATAATACGTCACGCCCGCGAGCACGAGCAGCGGACCAAGACCGATGAGCAGCAGCGTCGGACTCTCGCGGTAGAGCAGCGCGATGATGCCGAGAAAGAGTACCACGATGTTGATCAATTCGACC
>JBBSHK010000044.1:0-11379 GCA_038253185.1 Anaerolineae bacterium
GCGAGCAGAAAAATTCGCCAACTGAAAAGGATACGCCAATTGGTGAGCAGCAGAAAAATGAGAATGCCCGGCAACGCGAGCACCACCAAGCGGTGATGCGCGAGCGCGAGACCAAGAACGAAAAACGCGAGATACAACGGCGCACTAGCGCGAGGATTTACTGACCAGCGCCACAGCAGGAACAAAATCAGCGCGAGGAAAAACGCGTTCAGCGTATAGACTTCGAGGAGACTCGCGTTGAACCAGAACACGGGCGCGAGCGCGAAAAAAATTGCCGCGATCAACGCGGCATCGGATCGCCTGGTGAGTGCGCGCGCAAAAACAAAAACGGTCACGACGGCAAGCGCGCCAAAAATCGCGGAGAGTAAATTGAGTCGCCACGCCGCCGCGCCCGCGAGCGGCAATTGCAGCCAAGCAAATCCGAGCAGTGTGAATAGGGGATAGCCGGTCGCGTGCGCCACATTCAGCGAAGCCATTGCCCACTGAAATTCACCGCTGTCGCCGCGCAACATGCCGGGCGCGAGGGTGGAGAGGTAGAGGGCAACAGCGGCAACGAAGACGAGAGGCGGGAGAAAAAGAGAGAGGGTGGGCGATCGCGTGTTCAATTGCAAATGCTTTGTCTATTTTACTGCTTTCTGCCAGGTGAGTTTGAAGGTCACGTTACGACCGAGCGGCAAGCCCAGTCCGGTGACGCGGTCGCTCGGCAATCCATCGACCCACGCCGAGTACGGACCCGATTCGCCGTGATCGGGTGAATACGACGCAGACAGTGCAATACTCGCGCTGCCGCTCACGTCGGTCAGCGTTTCCACCTGATCCTCGGGCCACCCCTGGAACACGCCCTGATTCGGCACCGGCGCGCCGTTTTCATCGAGCACGCTGTAGTGGATGTGATGGTTACCGCCGGAGGCATCCGGGTCTTGATACTCTGCGCGCGCGAGTTTCCAATACGCCTGCCCCGACGAAACCATCGCGTTTAGAACGCGCACGTTCAACGCGCCGAGGCGCGGATCCAGTTCACTCATGCCGCGCGGCTTGGGTGGCGGCGGCGGCGGCGGCTTGGGGGCACTAGCAACGCGCGGCGGTGGCGGCGGCACTCCCGCGAGATTGAAGGTCGCGGTTAGTGGCGCAGGCGGCGGAATCGTCAATTGCTCGCCCGGATAAATTCGGTTGACATCCGCAATATTATTCGCGAGTGCGAGCACTTGCACCGTCGTCCCAAATTTTTTCGCGATGGCGGAAAGTGTATCGCCGCGCAGCACAAAGTAAGTTTTTTCTTCCGGCGGCGCGGTGGGTGGAATCCGGGGCGGCGCGGGCGGTCGTGGGATAAACACCGATGGCGGAAGCTCGAGCGGCGGTTCAGGCGGCGCAGGCACCGTTGCAGGGGGCGGAATCAATAAACGCTGCCCCGCGAAAATTCGGCTCGGGTCAGCGACTTGGTTTGCCGCGACCACCGCGGTCACCGTCGTCCCGAATTTTTTCGCGATAGCCGAGAGCGTGTCGCCGTGCTGGATGACATAGACGCTTTCCTCGCGTTGCGGAGGCGGCGGAGGCGGAGGCTGTAGCGTCGGCAGCGGAATTTGCGCGGGCGGCACGGGCGCGGGCGGCAGGGCACGTTCCAGACGCGAAACGTTCGCCATCGCTTTCACCGCATCCACCACTGGCAAATTCGCGCCCACGTGTACGCCCGGCACATCGAAGGGCGGCACCGGCGCGTGGGTGCGCGTTCCATTCTGAAACGCGCGTTCCCAAAAATCGCCGTACCACGCGTCTTGCTGCCAGCCCGCGGAGGGCAGCAGCACCCACGGCGTATTCGCAAAATAATAATCGGGCGCCTCGCGCTGCATAAATTCAAACATTGCCACTGTGAGATCGGAATGAATCTGCGGCGTAATGCGCGGGTAGCGCGGGTCTTCGCGCCGACCCACGAGCGGACCACTTTCGGTGCTCAGAATTGGAATCGAGCGTCCGAGATATTTTTGCGCGAGCGCGTCGTAAAATTCGTACTCGCGAAAGCAAGAGTGATCTTGCAGTACGGTCATGCCAGTGTTCTTGCCGTTCACGCGCATTTGGTTGACTTGATCCAAAGAGTCAGGACGACCTTGGTCAAGATTCCACCAGACCCAGCGCGTGAGCAGTCCGAAATCATAGTCATCGGCTGAGAGTGGCGCGGCGGTTTGGTTGACGCGGTCGGAGGGATAATTCAGCGGATGATTCAGTCCATAGTTGTGGATTGCGATCCAGCAGCCTTCGAGCAAGATGTCCTGACGCCCGAGCGACACGAGCGCGCCGATCAAGTCCATATTATTGCCGACGCTGATCGCGGGGAGCGCGGGATAACCGCCGGCGTCCAGAATGAAACGCGCGTCGAACAGCCAGTTCAGCGCGACCAGTTTCGCGGCATCTTCCATTTTCGCGGGAATCGCGCCGTTCTTCCATTCCGCGCCGAGGTTCGGCTCATTACTGACTTCGAAATAGAGCACGCCCGCGTCAATCAATTTTTTGACCGTCTGCTCTTCACGCGCGCCCATGTGACCCGGATTCGGTTCGGGCGAATCGTTCGGCGGTGGATCGTGGCGCAATATTCGCACCACCGGGAAAATGCCGGCGGCAATTAATTTCTTGCAGAGCGCGAGCGAATCGCCGCCGTCGTCGAGGGTCTTGAACCATTTGACGCCGAGTGCCTGCAATTCGCCCACCCAAAAGTCCATTGTCTCAGCACCACCGTTCCAGCCGATCGTGGCGATGCCGTGGACACCGCGACCATTGTCTTGGGGAGGACGTCTAAAGTCAGAGAGGGAAAGGGGCATGGGGTAATTTAGGATTTAAGATTTAAGATTTGTGATTTCGGATTTATGATGTTCGATGCGTGCTGCTGTGCTGTTCAGTTGAAGATACTTGAAATCTCGCTCGACCTTTTCATTTTTCTCATGTTGTGTCATCTCCTGAAAAGTTGAAACACATTTTGCCGCTCGGCGAGTTTGGCGTCCGCTTCTTTTTGAAAGAGCGCGACGAGCGCGTCGTACTCGCGCGGCGGTAACTGCGCGGCGCGTTTGTCGCGGCGCAGCGCGTTTTTCAACGCGTCCGGTTGTTGCCTCAAGACGATCACCGGCTCCGCTACGTTCTCCAGCGTGACACTGGCACGCGGGTTGGTGAAAACGATATAGCCCTCGACCGGAATTTTGACCTCGCTCAATTCACGGGAAATAAACTCGCGCATCTTTTGTTTTTGTAATGCCAAATCTTTGGGGGGATCGCCCAGCGGCTCGGTGCTGAACGCGCGAAAGATTCGCAATAAACTCGAGCCTTGCCGCCAACCTTTATCGCCTCCCACAATCTGCCCATCCTGATTCTTTACCAGAAAGACAATCACGCCGTAGGGCGTCAACAAGGCATTCGGCACGGGCAGCAGAAAATTGTACAGACGATAACGCTTGTCCAAGCCTTTGAGCGCCGCGCCCAATTTCTCATGCGCTTTCAAACCCCAGCGATTCAAAAAATACGCGCCCGTGTTCGAGAGAATAAAGCCGAGCAACAGCGCGCCATACGCGAGCAGGATCTGATTGTTGAACGACGCCATCAGCCCCGCGAAAATGACCGCGAGTCCGCCGAGGCTTGCGTAACGACCGACGCGCGTGCGCTGCTCGACAAATTGTTCGTTGGTGGAAATTTGAGCCATGTGGATGAAAGGTCAAGTGCAGAGCTTGAAACGTGAAACCTAAAGGTCAAGCCACTAGACTTGCTCGATACCGTTTTTCCGTTTTACGCATTCGCCTCAGTCGTCGAATTTGCGGAGAATCAAGCAGGCGTTCTGACCGCCCAGTCCAAACGAATTCGAGAGAATCGTTTCGACGTGCGCCTCACGCGCGCCCTCAGGCACATAATCGAGATCACATTCAGGGTCGGGCGTTTCCAGATTGATCGTCGGATGAATTTTTTGGTCGCGTAAGGTGAGCGCGCAGACAATCGCTTCCAGCGCGCCCGCCGCGCCGAGCGTGTGCCCGATCATTGACTTGGTCGAGCTGATCGGAAGCTGGTAAGCGCGCTCGCCGAATAACTTTTTGAGCGCGAGCGTTTCCACCACATCGCCCGCGACGGTCGAGGTCGCGTGGGCGTTGATGTAATCGATCTCGTCCGCACCAATTCCCGCGTCGGCGAGCGCCCACTTCATCACGCGGATTTCACCTTGCGCGCTCGGGTCGGGCGCGACCACATCATAGGCGTCACTCGACACAGAGCTGCCGAGAATTTCCGCGTAAATTTTCGCGCCGCGCGCGATCGCATGGTCCAGTAATTCGATCACGAGCACTGCGCCGCCTTCGCCGATGACAAAGCCATCCCGATTCTTGTCAAACGGGCGCGAGGCTTTGGCGGGGTCTTGATTGAAATTCGAAATCGCGCGCATCTGTGAGAAACCCGCCACCGAAGTTTCGATCACGCCCGCCTCGGTGCCACCGACGAACATCACCTCCGCCCAACCGCGGCGGATCACTTCCGCGCCTTCCCCAATTGCTTGCGTTCCGGAGGCGCAGGCGGCGGTCACGGTGCCCAGATAACCTTTCGCTCCGGTTGTCATGCCGACGTGGAACGCAGCTGCATTCGGCATACTTGCGCCAATCACAAAAGGCGAGAGTCGCTGGTGACCCTTTTCGAACAAAGTCTTGATGCCAAGCTCGGCACTGTCAAAGCCGCCGACCGCCGTGCCCATGTAAACGCCCGCGCGTTCTCCGTCTTCGAGTGGCAGCACGAGCCGCGCGTCTGCCGCCGCCATCTGCGCCGCCGCGATGACGAATTGCGACGCTCGTGAAATTCGTCGCGCTTCTTTGGGTTCCATAAAATCGCGCGGCTCGAAATTTTTCACTTCGGCGGCAAATCGCGTCGGGTATTGACTCGCATCAAAACGTGTGATTGGCGCGACGCCGCTTTTTCCTGCCAGTGTGTTCGCCCAAAATTCCTCGGCGGTATTTCCGTTGGGCGCGATTGCGGCGATGCCGGTGATGACCACGCGTGGGCGGCGCGGTCGCGTCGCGAGCACCATTTGCGGCAGTGGCTCCGGTCGAAACTGCGCCTCTTCCCACGGCTCGATTCCCGCTTCTTGCAAAATTTCTGTCGCGGTGCGCGCGCGTGTGAGTGGCTCGTCAATCATTGGCCGCAACTCCCGCGCGGATGGCATCGAGCATTTTGCTTTCGACTGCTTGCTTGGCGACGCGAATCGCGTTCTTGACCGCGTTCGCGTTCGAGCGTCCATGACCGATGATGACGATCCCATTCACGCCGAGCAGGGGACCGCCGCCGTATTCCGAATAGTCCAGAATTTTTCTTACGCGTTTGAACGCGGGATAACTCAGCGCGCCGCCGAGCGCCGTCAGTGGATTGCTTTTGATCTCGGTCTGAATCAAGTCCACTAACATTTTCGCGAGTCCCTCGGACAGCTTGATCACGATGTTGCCGTCAAAGCCGTCGGTCACGACGACATCCGCGCCGCGCGTTGGAATATCTTTGCCTTCGACGTTCCCAATAAATTTCAAATCGCCGCGCTGCTTGAGTCGCGCGTGCGCGGCTTGGACGAGCTGGCTGCCTTTCGTTTCTTCTTCACCATTCGCGAGTAGCGCGACCCGCGGGCGACTGATGCCCAGCACATGCTGCGCGTAGAGACTGCCCATCCACGCGAATTGCTCCAGCCATTCCGGTTTGCAATCGGTGTTCGCGCCGATGTCGAGGATCAAGACCGGTCCGGGGGGCGTCGGATAAACGGTCGCGAGCGCGGGACGCTTAATGCCGCGAATGCGTTGAAGGTGCAACACCGCTGCGGTGAGCACCGCGCCAGTATTGCCCATCGAGACGAACGCGTCGGCGCGACCCTGTTTCACCTGATCGATGCCGACGACGATGGACGAATCTTTTTTTTCCTTGACCGCGAGCGCAGGATGCTCATTCATTCCAATTTCTTGTGTTGCGTTCACGATTTCCATCCCGCCCGCCGAACTACCGATTCGCTCCAATTCTGTACGAAGGCGTGCTTCAGGTCCGACCAAAAGAATTTTGACGCGATACTCGCGCGCGGCATCCACCGCGCCTTGAATATCGGGCACAGGGCGCTGGTCACTGCCCATCGCGTCGACAACAATTTTCATTGGAGCATTCGGTGAAGGTTGCGCTATTGTAATTCAACTCGTACGTTTTCGCAACAGTTTTTTTGCGGGACGAAAATTCGCGCTGCCATGGACGCGAAAGCCATAGCATCGCTGCATTCACTGGCTTTGAAATCGCGAGCAATTTTCATCAAGCTCAGAATTTTTAACCGAATCTTCACCAAATCTATAGACTATGTTTCTTCGTTTGTTATATAATCTCTCGACCTCGCAAATTTGCCAGACCAGCTCGCTTCCCTCTCTTTTTCACTTCTCCTGCTCGAATAGCTGATCGCGTTTTCTGCTAGCGTTTTCAGTTCCAGATAATCTGGCTGAGTTTTCAAAAAAGACTAGCTTGGCGCAATGTCACATTGGGGGGTAACATGAAAAATCGGATCGCATTAGTAAAAATTCATCGTCTCCTCTTTCTCGCCTCAGCCCTCGTTGTGTTGCTAATGTCAGGCGAGTTGTCACGAGCATCCGCCGCAACCAGTCGCGATGCGCCGCAGAGTCTCTACATCGTGACAAACACAAACGACAGTGGTCCCGGTTCATTCAGGGAAGCCATTTTAGACGCGAATGCAAACGCGGGCACGAGAGATACGATTGCCTTCAATATCGCAGGCGCGTGCCCTCAGACCATCACGCCCAATTCGAGTCCGCCGACAATCACCGATCCCGTGACCATCGACGGCTATACCCAACCCGATTCTCACGCCAATACACACGCGCAAACGGACGATGCCATCTTGTGTGTGCAACTCAACGGCAGCAGCGCGGGATCATCGCGAGGTCTCGTTATTACCGCTGGCAACAGCACCGTGCGCGGGTTGGTCATCAATCGCTTTTCCTCAGACGGGATTTGGCTCGACGCCAACGACAGCAACTTGGTTGAAGGGAATTTTATCGGGACCGACGCTACAGGTACAAGCGCGTTGCCGAATGGCGGTAATGGCATTCTCATTACGCATTCATCCAACAACATGATCGGAGGAACGACACCGGCTGCGCGCAATCTCATCTCAGGCAACAGCGGCAAGGGCATTTACATCATCGGCTTTGAACTGCCACCGCCCGAACCGAGAAGAAATTCGATTCAAGGGAACTTTATCGGCACGAATAGAGATGCGAATGCCGCGTTGGGCAATTCGTCTGACGGGGTTCATTTGCTGGGAACGTCGGATAATACAATTGGCGGCGCGGTGGAAGGAGCGGGCAATTTTATGTCCGCGAACCGCGGATCAGGTGTCCGGCTTGAAGGAGTACGGAGCGTGGTCAAGCGGAACATGATCGGAACGAACTTTCGACGCACCGCCCACCTCGGCAACGGAGGACATGGGATCTCTATCGAGGCACAGGAAAATACGATTGGCGGGACTGGCATTCACGACGGCAATTCCATCGCCTTTAACAGCGGTGATGGAGTTTTGGTCCAAAGTGGTTCCTGGAATTCCATTCTTGGCAATTCAATCTTTGAGAATACTTGCTTGGGCATTGATCTATTCTCTCCGGTAGAGTCTATCTGCAGCGCAACAGCAAACGATCCCCAGGATGCGGATTCTGGCGCGAACGATTTGCAAAACTATCCTGTTCTGCACTCGGCAGTGTCTAGTGCTGATGCAACGGTAATCCGAGGCAAGTTGTACAGCACTCCAAGTGCCACCTTTCGCATCGAGTTCTTCTCCGATCCACATTGCGATCCATCGGGTCATGGCGAAGGCAGAAAGTATCTCGGCGCAAGAATGCTAACGACGGATTCTAATGGCAACGCTCGTTTCCTTTTTTCGGCCCAAGTCGTCGTACCGGCAGGTCAATTTGTAACCTCGACAGCGACCAATCCGCAGGGCAGCACGTCCGAGTTTTCTAGATGTTTTCTTGCTACTCCGGTATCCTAATCAAGTGGCGAGCGGAATTTGAATCTGCGAGAACTGAGAACCAGCAAAGAAGGAGGTATCGTAATGAAGAATTGGTTGTTACCGTTGGCCGACATACTCCTGCTCCGCAAGCGGATGATTGCTGAAACCATTATTGACCAGCTAAAGGACATTTAACAGATCGAGCACTCGCGCCATCGCAGCGTAACAATTTCTTGATCAACCTGTTCTGCGGTTTGGTTGCGTATTGTCACCAACCGAAAAAGCCGCCGCTGCATCTCGACGACGTGCCCGCTTTGATGGCTGCTAAACCGAATTCAGGTTAGTATAGGTAGTGCCACTGAACAGGCCAGTTCGGCTCGTCGCCAGTCCCCTTCCAGCGGCGTCTGCGCTAGTCTCCCGCTGAATACCAGTCCAACACCCGTAAGGCGCGGAGTGTATTCCACCGGCTCGGCCGGCCCTCTCCGGGGTCCATCGCGACATCCAGCTGGTCGGGATGCGGGTTCTCGAGTAACCATCGCCCATCAGCGTCGCGCTTCGACTCGACGAGCTCGATCGCCTCGGCGACTCGATCGTCCGGGACGGCTCCGGCGGAGCGCAGGTAGTCGAGCCCGCGCAGCAAGTCGTAGTGGTAGCCGGTCGGGAATGAGAACTGGGTGAGGGCCGGATCGATGACCTCGCCGGTGGACAGCCGCCGGAGCATGCGGCGCTCGAGCAGGTACACCTGGCCCCGCAGACGCGCGGCCCTCACGGCAGCGCTGCCTCCCGTGGCACGCTCATGCTCCAGCAGCCCCTCGAGCACGTTGATCGTGGTGTGGAACGACCCACGCGTGGAGCCGTTTTCCTGCTCGCAGTTCCATCCGCCGTCATCCATCTGCTCCTCGAGCAGGCGGTCGACCAATCCCCGCACATCCTGTCCGAAGTACGAGCCGACCCCCACGATCCGGCCGTTGATGCACGGCTCGACCTCGCCGACGAAGAAGGCGTTGTCGCCCCACCAGTGCCAGGTGACGTTGTCACGAACCAGGGCGACCGCGCGGCCAGCCTCGTCGCTCTGCGGATCCAGGCCCATGTCCCGCAACCACAAGAGGTGCAGCAGGCAGGCCCACTCGGGATTGGAGGGGTCACCGCCCCACCGGCCATTCTCCTCCTGACGGGCGAGACGTCGCGCGCCCCAGCCCTCGGTCGCGACCCGCGCGCGTTCGGCAGCGACGTTTTCGGCGGACGCATCGGTCAGGTCGCGCATGACCTGCCAGCGGATCGAAGGGTCAGAATCAAGCAGCCAGTGTATGACCGATCTCGTTGGCTTCCGGACTTGCCGTTTGGGTGGATTACTCGCCATCTGCTGGTTCCTCCTTACTTTGGTCAAAAGACGCTGTTGGTGGCCTAACGTGTTGCGCGTGAGCCGCGCTCATGCCCCTCGGGACGAGTCTGGCTCACGGCGTCGGCTCGACGCGCTTGTTGGGCAGTGCCGACATACGCTCGGAGTGTCAGCAGTCGAACACCGACCAGCAGATGTCGTTTCGCAATCGCTGATCATCGATGACCAGTTCACGAATCGCATCTGGAAGCTGTTCACGTTGCCACCGGCACTCGAGCCGGCCGGCGCTTTCGCCCTGGCCTTCAGGAGCAGCCGCGCGGGCCGCTTTTATAGCGTAGGCCGCCGCGCCGAGTTCGTGTGCGGCAACGTGCGCAACCGCGGCCGCTTGCCCGGCGGCGTACGCGGCATGGCGCGCGGCCCCGCTCAACTCTCTGGCGGCCGCGTTTGCAGCGCCAGCTGCGGCGCGCGCCTGCGACATCGTGATTTCGCCGCATACCCATGCCCGAGCCTGATCGATCGCCCGTCGCGGCCGCGGGTCGGAAGGTCGCGCCGCCTCGAAGAGGTGCAACACGTGCTCTGCACACGCGGCCGCCCACAGGGCGAGAAGCTGATGGTCGGAGTCTGTGAGCGTGCCCCCGCGGCGGATGGTGATCAGGCGAGGGTCGCGGTCTTTCGGGAGGATCACGGCTGCACCTGTCCTTTCTTGCATCTGCCCAACTATGGATTATGCTGCATTTTTGCGGCATAATCAGCCCTCACGGTATCGAAAACGCTAAAATGCACATGTCCTGACGTGCCGTCAGGCAGCCTTGCCCTGCGTGACCGCAGGTCATGCCAGGGTGTCATGGATTTGTTGCATCAAATATGTTGTTGGCTTGTCCTGACATACCCTAACGCAGTGTTATCGATTTTCAGGTCAACTTGCGCTGTGCTCTAATTGCCTATCACCCCTGACCCAAGAAGCCTTTGCTATATCTATTAAAGTCCCCACGTTGATGACTGCGTAAACCGAATTCAGGTTTTATAGATGATGTGCTAAAAGAAACACTCGACCAATATGCAACGAGTCTCAACTATGGACAGCTTCGCACTTACGGCAACTTGACAAGCGATACACAGACGATTCGTGTTCGCACTACCGGGACAAAGAATGCCGCCTCGACGGGGTATTATGTCACGGTCGACTCATTCATAGTCTCTCAGTAGGCTCTGTTCGCAAACCGATCGTACAACCAACAAAACAGCTCTTCTTCGGAAGGGCTGTTCTATTTAAACGAGGTGTGACCTTATACCTCCTTGTCGAAAGATACCACTCATGATAAACTCGCATTCGTGGAGCCTTCGATCACTCAACCCGCGTTGGGACGTCGCATCGCGCTCGAGTTGCGACCCGCGCGCCCGGCGACCTGGCTCGGCCCGGCGTGGGCAACCTTGTGCGGCGTTGTCGCCTCGGGCGCATTCGTATTTTCCGGACAGGATGTGCTGCGCCTGCTCGTCGCGATCTTACTGACCGATCCACTGCTGGGCGCATGGCGTGCGGCGTGGGTGAATACGGACTGGCGCGCGCCAGTGCGCGCGTGGCGTCCAACGCCCACGCGCAGTTGGATGCTCTTGCCGTACGCGCGTATGGATTCGCCTGCTGCGCGAGTGAGCCAGTGGATTTCTTCGCGCGGAAAATTCTGGCGGAGCGCGTTGTGGCCCGAGGTGGGGCAATCGATCAGTGCGCTCGTGGTGTCGGGCTTTATTGCACTTACGGTCGCGCTGGTGCTCAGCCCGACCGCGTTCACGATCACGCTCGTCGCGCTGGCGCTCGCGCCGATCGAAGCGGAATTGGGAACACGCACGTTCGGACAGATACCGCGCGCGCTCGCAGAAATCGGCGCGGCGTGGATGATCGGACACAGCGCGCTCGCGCGCCCCACCTGGCAATCGTTCGCGCTCGCGCTCTTTTTCGCGTTGGGCTATCGCGGCGTGATGGCGCTTGCGTCATCGCGCGACCTCGGTTTCGCCATCGCCAATCTTTCGCAAGTTCTGGTCGGCGGTGTGCTGCTCA
>JBBSHK010000045.1:0-11313 GCA_038253185.1 Anaerolineae bacterium
CAAGGCTTCCATAATCGACATACCGACCGAGACCGGCGTGCGAAAATGACCGATGCCTTGCGACAGATCACATTGATAAATGTAGTAGGGGCGCACGCGCATCGCGACCAACTGCCGCATCAAATTTTTCATCAGGTTCGGACAGTCGTTGATGCCGGCGAGCAGCACAGTCTGGCTGCCCAATGGGATTCCCGCATCCGCGAGTTTCGCGCACGCCTCTTTGACTTCGGGCGTCAGCTCTTGCGTGTGGTTGATATGGATATTCATCCAGATCGGATGATATTTTTTGATGGTGCTCAGCAACCGCTCGGTGATGCGCTGCGGCATAAAAATCGGAACGCGTGTGCCGAAGCGAATGATTTCCAGCGATTTGATTTTTCGAAAACGCGCGAGCACGTAATCGAGCAAGCCATCTGAAATAAACAGACCATCTCCGCCCGAAATCAACGCGTCGCGCACTTCGGTGTGCTGCTCGAGGTATTGCGCAATGAGTTCGGTGCGCGCGCGTGTGACCGGCAGTTGCCCAGTTCCGACGAGGCGGCGGCGCGTACAGTGGCGGCAGTACGAGACGCATTGATCGGTAATATCGACGAGCACGCGGTCGGGATAGCGATGCACCAGCCCCGGCACCGGCATATGCGCGTCTTCGCCGAGCGGATCATTCAGGTCCGGGTCGTCGAGCGCGAACTCTGCCATAGTTGGAACAACTTGTAAGCGAATGGGGTCGTTGGGATCGTCGGGGTCCATCAGTGCCGCAAAGTGAGGAGTGATGCCCAATTTCAAATCGAGCTTGCGGCGGGTGGCTTCTTCTTCGTCGGGCGTGAGGTGGATGATCTGTTTGAGTTGATCGACGGTCTTGACCAGATTTTTCATCTGCCAGTGCCAATCGTCCCACTGCTCACGCGTGGCATCTTGCCAATAATTGCCGCGCAGCTCGTAAGAACTGGGCGGATGCTCATTAATACTAGGGTTTCGCATCTCTTCTCCTTGCGCCGTTATGCGGTCGGCATCAACTCGCCGCGAAACAAGCGGTCGAGCACATCTTCATTTTCGACCGTCGTGACTGCGACCAATTGATCGCCCGCCTGCAACACGGTCGTGCCTTTTGGAATAATCGCGTGTCCATCGCGAATCACGAGCGGCACGAGGCAACTATCCGGCAAGTTCAACAAGTTCAGCGGCTTGCCGACCACCGGCGAATTCGCTGGCACATCTTTTTCGATAAAGCTCGCGCCCACATCTTTCAGTGTGAGCAAATGGATCAACGAGTGCGCCGGAATCTCGCGCTCGATCTGCGCGACGAGCACGTCCACGTACGAAACGGTCGCATCGATACCAAGCACGCGAAAAATGTGCTCGTTCTTTGGATTGTTGATGCGCGCGATGGTGCGACCTACGCCGAATTTTTTCTTCGCCATCTGGCAAACGATGAGATTATCTTCGTCGTCACCCGTCGCCGCCACCACGATTTCGGCGCGATTCATCCCCGCCTCTTGCATAAAGCGCGCGTCCGAGCCATCGCCGTGAATTGCAATTCCGCCGAGGTCGTCAGCAATTTGCTCGACCTTTTGCTTATTTTTTTCGATTACGACGACTTCGTTCCCGTCCGCGATCAACTGCTTCGTCAGGTAATAGCCGACCTTGCCGCCGCCAACAATAATGATATACATCTTTCGATTTCAGATTGCGGATTGCGGATCTGCGGAATTCATGTTCAATCCGCAATCTGAAATTCGCAATCCGCAATTACCTGGTGATCATCTCCTGAATTTTTTGAACGCCGATATTGGTCGGGCTGACGGTGTCGAGTCCAAGCAGTTGATAGGTCTCTTCTCGCACCGGGTCGTACAAACGCGCGACGACGCGCGACACATTGTAAATTTGCTGCGCGATCTGCGCGGACATCGCGTTGGTGTTATCCCCGTTCGTCACTGCAATAAAGGTATCGGCGCTTTCAATCCCTGCGCGGCGTAATACATCTTCGTCGATGCCGGTGCCGAGCACCATCGAGCCGCGATAGTCCGAGCCAAGACGCGCGAACGAGTCCTGGTTCCGGTCGATGATCGTTACCTGATGCCCCGATTCATCCAACTGCTGCGCCAGTGCTGCGCCGACGCGTCCACACCCCAAAATAATTACTCTCATTGCTTTATCCTGCGCGAAAAAAATTCGCGCGAGCCGCATGGTTGGTGGCGTTCGATGACGCGTTCTTACATGCGGTTGCGCGCGATTATATCACGAGAAATTTTCGCGTTCAATAGAAAAGCTAAAATCGCAATCTTAAAAAATGCAATCAACGCGCGATCGGATGTTTGAGCGGCTCACGCACGAGCATCACGCGACACGGCGCGTGGGTGAGCACGTGCAGCGCGCGTGACTCGACACAAAAATCGCCGAATTTTTCTTGATAAGGCACACCCATCACAATCAGGTCCGCCTGATGCTCGGCAGCTTCGCCGACGATTGCTGGTCCGGCTTCGCGCGCTTGCAGCATATCGGCTTCGAGATGACAACCAATCCGCTCAGCCATCTGGTGAATATTCTCAAGAACCTGTTCCGCGCGTTGGGCATCGGGCGGAATATCCGCGTCGATTGGCAGCGAGCGACGTACTTCGATGATGTACAGTGCGCGGATGAGCGCGCGGTCGCGCTTGGCAAAATAACACGCAAGACGTAAACTTTCTTCATCCGTCGGGGCGCCCTCGACGGGCACCAGGATTCTTTTCAATTTTGTTTCAAGCATCTTTTCCTCTCAAGCACAGCCTAGCTATGCAACTGGTACGGCAAGTCGACGACTGCCACATTGGGTCGCGATTTGAGCGCGCGTTTGAGTCGTTCCGCCGTTCCATTGTGCAGCAAGCGCTCCCACCAGTGCGCAATCACAAACTCTGGAATGACGACCGTGATGTACACGTCCTTGTCTTCTTGATGCAGCGCGTCAATATAACTGAGCAATGGATCGAGCAGCGAGCGAAATGGTGATTCGAGCACGACCAGTTTCACATCGGGCGCGAACTCTTTTAATTTCTCCGCCAGGTCTTTTGCCGCTTCCGGTGTATTAGTAACGTAAATCGCGTTCACTTGTCGCGACAGACTGTGCGCGAAGGACAGTGCGCGCGCCGAAGGCAAATTCAAGTCGCCGAGCGGCACGAGCAATACCTGTCGCGGCGGGGGCATCGGCTTGCCTTTCACCTGGAGCGCAAGCTGCGTGGCGACCGCGCGATAATGGCGACTCACTAACAAGAATAATACGACGAGCAATGCGATTAACAGCACCGTCACCCACGCGCCATGGATAAATTTGGTCACGATCGCGATGGCGAGCACGATGAAGGTAAGCAGCGCGCCAAAACCGTTAATGATCATATTTCGCTGCCAGCCAGCTTCACGCACGCGACGGTGGTGAAGTACCATTCCCGCCTGTGACATCGTGAAGGCGAGAAACACTCCGACCGCATACAGTGGAATCAACAAGTGGGTGTCGCCCTGAAACAGGAAAATCAAAAGTCCCGCAATAATGCCGAGTGCCACAATGCCGTACGAAAAGGCGAGACGGTCGCCGCGGAAAGCGAACTGGTGCGGCATAAAACCGTCGCGTGCGAGGATCGACGACAAGCGCGGAAAATCGGCAAAGCTTGTGTTCGCTGCGAGCACCAGGATCGCCATCGTCGAAAACTGAACTAGGTAATAGAACCAACTCTTGCCGAAAATTACGCGACCCAATTGCGAGATGATGGTCTCTTCACTGGGTATCAGATTAAAATGCGACGCGAGGAATGAAATTCCCAGAAAAAATACGCCAAGTATCACAGCCATGACCGTGAGCGTTGTCGCCGCGTTCTTGCTTTCGGGCGGCTTGAAAGCAGGCACCCCGTTCGAGATGGCTTCGGTGCCACTCGCTGCCACACTTCCCGCAGAGAACGCAGTGAGTATCAGCCACACACTCACCGTATCCTGCGCGGGAGGCGGAGCATAATGGACCGCTTCAACCGGCGGCAGTCCGATAAAGTACCGAAAGAGTCCGACAACGATGAGTACTGCCAGACTGACAATAAAAATATAGGTTGGTAAGGCAAAAATATTTCCTGACTCGCGAATCCCGCGGAGATTCCCCACCACCATGATCAGCACAAAAAAGAGAGCAATGATGACCGTGTAGGGGCGCAGCACCTCGAACGCGGACGTCAGCGCGGCAGTGCCCGCGGAAACCGAAACGGAAACGGTCAACACGTAATCAATCATCAGCGCGGCTGCCGCAATCAAACCGGGCATTACGCCCAGATTATCTTTTGAGACAATATAAGACCCGCCGCCACTCGGATAGGAGAAAACCGTTTGGCGATAGGAATACGCGACGACGAATAACAGTAATCCGATCGCCAGCGAGATATAGACCGAATAACCGAGCGCGCCCGTGCCCGCGAGAATCAACACAAACAAGATTTCTTCGGTGGCGTACGCGACGGAAGACATCGCGTCCGAAGCAAAGATCGCGAGCGCTTTCACCTTGGTCAGCCGCTCATGAATTTCAGCGCTCGTGGGCAGCGGCTGCCCAATCAGGATATGTCTCAGCTTGAACAAGATTCGTCCGAAGCGGGTCTTGGGTTCGGACACCTCCTCGGTCGCGCGCAAATAACCGGGACCAACGCGCTGGAAGAGATGCTCGTAAGGTCTTACGACGCGTACATACCTGTCTCCCGCGCGTGTACCGCGGCGAAGCTCCTGGCGCGTCAGATCGAGATTGACTGTGCTCGGCTCTTGACCGTTCGGTCCAGCGTCGGTCTGTACTCTGTATTCGTCTTCTGGAATCGACATTTAGGCGATTGCCTTTCCTGCAATATCGTAACGAACGCTGTAATCAAGCGTGACCATTTGACTGGCTTGAGAGCCAGTGAAACCTGCGCCCGACAACAGATCGCGGCGACGAGGACACAGACGCAAGAAATTCGCAAAACAAAAGCCCTCGATCGGTATGAACCAACCGGGGCTCTCAGGAATGTGTGCGCCCTCACGCAGTCGTCATTGACTGTACAAAATTCTATTCCTGTCTGCTCACTTTGTCAATCAGCCGAATGGACGAGGCGTGGCTAAAGTCGCGTAGGTGTCGGTCGTTTGTCATTTCGAGCGAAGTCGTAGCTTGCCTTGGCGTCTTACGACGCCGTAGTGCGTCAAGCCAAGGATACCTTTAGGTGCGAGAAATCTAGAGTCCCAATAGAGATATTTCGGCGCTTCGCTCCTCGAAATGACACGTTCATCTATTCGACTTTAGCCACTCCTAATGGACGACGGCTCTTGATTTGCCCCATCAAAACGTATAATCGGAGAAGAGGAGGAACTGTGGAAATCGTCAAGTCACTTTTCTATTTTCTGCTGGCGGGAATTTTGGAAATCGGCGGAGGGTACTTGATGTGGCTGTGGCTCCGCGCAGGCAAGAGCATCTGGCTCGGCTTGCTCGGAGCCGCGGTGTTGATTCTTTATGGCGTCGTTCCAACCTGGCAGCCCGCCAACTTTGGACGCGTGTATGCCGCTTACGGCGGCATCTTCATTCTGCTCGCGATCGGGTGGGGCTGGCAAGTAGACCGGATCACGCCGGATCGATTCGACCTGCTCGGCGGGTTCATTGCGCTGGTCGGCGCCTGCGTCATCATGTTTTCGCCACGGAGCTAACTCCCACCTGCGTCCCTTTGCGAAAAATTCCGTCTATAATAGTACTAGATGAAATTAGGTTGCGGTCAGTGGTTGACTCTGCTAGAACACCGTGAGATGGAGTTGTCGCGATGAGTACGCTAATGCAAAAAGATAGTGAGCTTATCTGGAAGGAATTTCACGCGCGCCTGCGCCGCTTTATTCAGAGCCGCGTACGCGACGAGAATTCGACCGATGATATTTTGCAGGAGGTTTTTCTGCGCATCCACGCGCGCATTGACACGCTGCGTGACGACAGCAAGCTCGAAAGCTGGATATATCAAATCGCGCGTAACGCCATCATCGATCATTATCGGACGCACAAGTCGACCGACGCGACGGTGGAACTGGTCGCATCGATTCCGGCAGAGGTAGAGTCGGATGAAGCAGATGCTGCGCGCCAGCTTGCGCCGGGTCTCGTGTCGATGGTCGAGTGTTTGCCGCCCGAATATCGCGAAGCCGTCACGCTCACCGAGTTTGGTGGTTTGACTCAAAAAGAGCTCGCCGAAAAACTCGGCATGTCGGTGTCGGGCGCGAAATCGCGCGTCCAGCGCGCGCGCGAAAAACTCAAGGCGATGTTACTCGAGTGCTGTCATTTTGAACTGGACCGTCGCGGCAAGATCATTGACTATTACCCGCGCCCGAACTGTTGCGCGCAGTGCGCGTGTAACAACGATTCAGGGCGGCTGATGCCCACGTGAATCGATAGCTTGCATCCTTTTGTAAATTATTGCGTCTCTAATTGAGACAATGCTCTACAGGAGGAACGGTGATGGACAATACAAGGGTAAGAGAACAGGTGCGTGAGCGTTACGCCGGATTCGCGGCGCAACAACTCGCGCGACACGCGAGTAGTTGTTGCGATGACCGCGCACGGTCGAGTTGCTGCGACGATGGTACGGGCGGAGAATGCTGCCCGACGACAAACACGATTCCGGAGGAATCGCTCGCCGCTTTGACCAACGACGCGCCGCTTCCTGCTGAAATTATTCAGACTTCGCTCGGCTGTGGTACACCGCTCGAGCTCGCCGCGCTGCAAAAGGGTGAGACGGTGCTGGACCTCGGCAGCGGCGGCGGGCTGGATTGTTTTTACGCGGCAAAGTTGCTCGGGCACTCCGGTCATGTCATCGGCGTTGATATGACGCCGGAGATGATCGCGCTGGCGAATCGGAACAAGGAAAAAGTGGGCGCGGAGAATGTCGAATTTCGCCAGGGCTTTCTGGAAGAGCTGCCGGTCGCGAGTTCAAGCATTGATGTGATCATTTCCAACTGCGTGATCAATCTCTCTGCTGACAAGGACGCCGTTTTTCGTGAGGCGCTTCGTGTGTTGAAACCGGGCGGGCGCGTCGCGTTCAGCGATATGGTCTCCAGCTACGAGGTGCCCGCGGGCTTGCGTAAGAATATCCGGTCGTGGGCGGCGTGCGTGAGCGGCGCGATCACGGCGGAAGACTATCACGCCCGAATGGAACGCGCGGGTTTCATTGATGTCAAGGTAACTGACCAACCGAACTCGAACGAGATAGTTTGCAGTGCCAAGTTCGTTGCGAGGAAAGCGTAAAAGAAAAGACTGGCTTCTCCGGGAAGCCAGTCTTTTCTTTTGGGCACGGCTACATCTTTGCCAGCAACTGCGCTTTTTTTTGCTGGAACTCTTCTTCAGTAATTAGCCCTTGCTTTCGCAACTGGTCGAGCGCGGTGATCATCGTCGGCACGTCCACCTCTGCCGGCTCGCCCGACGCGGGTCGCTCCACTGACGCCCCGGATTCCAAAGCCGCCTTTTCGTCGAGCATCGCGGTTTTGAATTTCACGGGACTCATGATCCGCTTGAAAAGATTCGCGCCCAATTCGCTCGCCGTCAAAATTTCGACATCACCATAATCCAATAATCGTCCAAGAAAGGACTGACTCATTTTCACATCGTTGACTTTTTCGAGCGACGAGTCGGTCACGTTCTTGTTAACGATGCCTTCGACCTGTATCACGCGACGATTCGTGATAATGTACTCTTGGTTCGACCACTTTAAATACTCGTGGACAAGACGCGCGAGTGGCACTAAAATCAACAGCGCGGTGAGATAACCAAATGGATACAGCAAAACGGTTGTCACGATGTACGCGACCGCTGCAATCAGCGCGCTGAGCGCGAGGTTAACCAGCACCGACGAGATCAATACCATCCAATGCTGATGCGTGACCACAACCGTCTTTTCATTGTGCGACATCAAATGATCAATATAGTTCATAAGATTCCCCAGTCCCTTCCGACATCAAGCTTCTGTCTCAGCCGCCGCTTCGCGAGACCGCGCACGGCTGTAGGCAAGGGTCGTCGTCAAATGTTGATGACCGAGCTGCCGCTGTAACTCTTCCGCGTTTTCTCCGCGCTCGAGTCGATGGGCAACGAAGGCGTGACGCAGAGAATGCGGTGTAATCTCGGTGTTGAGACTCGCTTGCTTGGCACAACGTTTTATGATCAGCCACACACCCTGCCGCGTCAATCGAATCCCGCGCGGATTCACGAACAACGGCTCGATACCCGCAGCGCCCTTCAACTCACCACGTCCTTTTTCTAAATAGGCGCGCAGTGCATTGGTCGCACGCTCATCCAAAGCCAGAGAGCGCGACAGACTATTCTCTCCAACCCGCAGAGTTGCATTGTCCAAATCCACCGCGTCGAGCGTCAGCATGACCAGTTCCGTCACCCGCAGACCGGCGGCGTACAATAATTCGAGCATCGCACGGTCGCGGTAGCCGCGTGAGCCGGTTGCGGCAGCATTGATCAACGCATTCACCTGCTGCTCGGTCAGCGCGTCCGGTCGGTGCTTGATTACCGGAGGCGGGTCAAGGCTGATGTTCGGGTTCGTCACCAGCGCGCGCGGGTCAAACAAATAATAATAAAAAGATTTGATCGCGGCAATTTTGCGCGCGATGGTGGCGGCAGAATAGGAGCGCGCTCGCATATGCAACAAATATGCCTGGAGCAAGAGCGGATCAACGCGCGCCCACGAACTGACATGCGGTCTTTCATTCAGAATGAATTGACGGAGCTGAAGCAGGTCGTTGCGGTACGCCGCGAGCGTATTCGCCGCGTACTGCTTGTGCGTGGCGAGGTATTCCACGAATTCGTAAATCAGATCGTCCATTGTGAGATGACCAAAGGCAAAGGACGGGAGACGGAGGACGAAAGCAATTCGGGTCGTCTGTCGTTCGTCATCCCTCGTTCAGCGCCGCGTCCAGATCGGCAATCAGATCGTCCACGTTCTCAATTCCGACCGAGAGCCGCACGAGTCCGGGATCGACCGCGAGGGGTGAATCCGCAACCGATTGGTGAGTCATTGCCGCGGGCACTTCGATCAGCGATTCGACTCCGCCGAGCGACTCTGCCAGCGTAAAGAGACGCGTGCGCGCCGCCATCGCTCGCGCGGCTAGCTCGCCCCCTCTCAAGATTATTGAAATTATTCCGCCAAACCCATTCATCTGCCGCTGCGCGAGCGCGTGCTGCGGATGCGAGGCAAGTCCCGGATAAATTGTTCGCGCGACCATCGGGCATTTTTCCAGCCAGCGCGCGATTTGCAAGCCGTTCGCGGAATGTCGTTGCATTCGGAGCGCGAGTGTTTTCAGCCCGCGCAGTACCAGCCACGAATCGAATGCGCCGGGCACAGCGCCCGCGGCATTCTGCAAGAACTTGAGCGATGCATACAGCTCCGCATCGGATACGACCAGTGCGCCGCCGACCACATCACTGTGCCCACCCAAATATTTTGTGGTGGAGTGCATCGCAATGTCCGCGCCCAGTTCGAGCGGTCGCTGCAAGTAGGGCGAAGCAAACGTATTATCCACCCCGACCAGAATCCCGCGCGTGTGGGCAAGCTGCGCCACCGCCGCTACGTCCACGATCTTGAGCAATGGATTGGTCGGCGTCTCGAGCCACAAAAGTCGCGTGTTCGCCCTGATCGCGCTGGAGGTCGCGTCAAGATTCGTCATATCGACGAAAGTGAATTCGAGCTTGAGCTTTTCAAACACGCGATGGAACAAGCGATAAGTTCCGCCGTACACATCGTCGGCGACAACAACGTGATCGCCCGCTTTGAGCAGGAGCAGCAGCGTCGTGATCGCCCCCATGCCCGACGAGAACGCGAGACCATAGCGCGCGTTCTCCAGCGAAGCGAGACACTCTTCGAGCGCGCTGCGCGTGGGATTCACCGTACGCGAATAATCAAAGCCCTTGTGCTCACCGACTGCGGTCTGCGCGTAGGTGGACGTTTGATAAATGGGCGTGATGACCGCGCCCGTGGCGACGTCCGGACTCTGCCCCGCGTGAATCGCGCGCGTCTCAAAGTGATCGTATTTGGAATTTTCTTTCATCGGCGAATCGCGCAACGATTATAGAATAGTCAGTAGGCGATGTCAAAGCATCGCGCGCCTGCGAGGTTAAGCCAAGTTGATAAATATTTCGAACTAGGGTATCATCGGCAGCAGACGTCTAATTCGCGCGCACGCGCGATAAAACTGGATTCGCTATGTCTCGCCATCGAGGCACTGCATTCCGAATATTTCAAGGAGGAGTAATGAAGAAGCAACTTTTGTTTGTAATGCTGGTGGCGCTTGCCATCGCGGTCGCCGCGTGCGGCGGCGCCGCGCAGGTGACCACCGCGCCACCGACGGCGGCAACGCAGAACACCAGCGCGCCCGCGGCGACGACCGCCGCCACCGCCGCCGCCACGGGCGCGGCGACAACTGCCGCCACCGCCGCCCCACCGACTGCCACGGTTCCACCGCCCGCCTGCACCAAGTTGAGTAATCCGCCCACCGCCGCCGCGGGACAGCTTGGCTCGTCGGACAAGCCTATCGTCATCACCTTCGTTCCATCGGGTGATGTTCCGACCATTACCAAAGCCGGCACCGGCATCGCCGATTGTCTGAGCAAGATGACGGGACTCACTTACAAGATTGAAGTCGGCACGGCGAACAGCGCGTCGATTGAATCACTCGGCGCGGGCAAGTCGCAGATCAGTTTCTTGAATACGTTCTCGATCCTGCTCGCCGAGCAAAAGTACGGTGTCGTGCCGCAACTCGTCGCTGCGCGCAAGTACGTCACGAACGATCTCGATCCCGACAAGGCGATGAAGGACCAACTCACGACTTTTTACAAGGGTCAATTCATCACCAAAGCCGATTCGGGCATCAAGAGCATTGCCGACCTGAAGGGCAAGACCTTCTGCTTTACAGATCCAACCTCGACCTCCGGTTACATCATTCCCCGCCTCGTGCTCAAGGCGAACGGAGTCGATCCCGACAAAGATTTGAAAGCGACGCAGAACGCCGGCTCGCATCCGAACGTCGCGATTGCCGTTTACAAGGGTGACTGCGACGCGGGCGCGACCTTTATCGACGTTCGCACCGACGCGACCATCCAGAAGACCTATCCAGATATCTTGACCAAGACGAGCGTCTTTTTTGATACGGACAAGATCCCGAACGACGGAATGCAGACGGCAAAGGACCTCGATCCGAAGATTAAGGACGCGACCGTTCAGGGTTTGCTCGCGATGGTTGCTGATCCGGGTGGCAAAGCGATGCTGAAGAGTCTCTATGGCTACGATTCGCTGCAGCAAGTCCCGCCCACGTTCTACG
>JBBSHK010000046.1:0-11301 GCA_038253185.1 Anaerolineae bacterium
ACGCGCCACTGCGGAGTCGTTCAGGCGCGACCAGCACGATCCTGTATGCGCCGGTAGCGAGCGCGCGCACGCGGCGATTTTGTTCCGAGGTGTCGAGCGAGGAATTGATAAAGGTCGCGAGGATGCCGCGGCGCGCCATGCTGTCCACCTGATCTTTCATCAAGGCGACCAGTGGTGAAATCACGAGCGTGGTGCCGGGGAGTTGCAGCGCGGCGAGTTGATAGATCAGCGATTTGCCCGAACCGGTGGGCATGACGACGAGCGTATCGCGACCGGCGAGAATGTGGCGCAGCGCCTCCGCTTGACCGGGACGAAATTCCGAGAAACCAAAATGTTGACGCAGCGCGGCGGAAAGGTCCATCTAATTTCAGATTTCGAATTGCAGATCGGTAGAAGACAATCTATCAGCCACTCACTCGCGTGTCAATCGCAACAGAACGTCGAGCAAATCCCAGTGCACGGAATACAGCAATCAGGGTTTGGGAGCAAGTTGAAATTATTGTTGGAGAAATTCCAGCGCGAGCGCGGCGGACCAGGCGAAATCTGCCGCGCGCCATCTGCGCGACCACCGCGGCGAGATTGCCGCCCGCGCTCGCGCCGCGGCTCTTTCTTTGAGAAACACTTGGGCTTGCGGATCGAGCGGCACTATGCTCCTTACGAGTCGTGAATACCGAGACAGATGGGACTAGAGACCGGACTTCTGACGTGTATGACCTACTCTGCTCTGTTGATAATACACGCACAGATCGGTCAGCGGACAAATCTCACAGCGCGGCATTCGCGCGATACAAATCTCGCGCCCAAAGCGAATCAAGTTGACGTGCACGCGATAATAATTTTCGGCGGGAATATTTTCTCCCAAAATTTGGTGCGCCTTTTCCGCGGAATCTTTTTCAGAAATCCAGCCGAGTCGCTTGGCGATGCGCCAGATGTGGGTGTCCACCGGGAACGCGGGCAGACCAAGCGAGAACAGCAAAATGATGGATGCGGTCTTGGGACCTACACCGTGAATGTCCATCAACCATTGACGCGCCGCGGCGACGGACATCTTTTTCAAAAAGTTGAGCGTGATCTTGCCGCGCGCGCGCGTGATGTACTGCAGCGCGGCTTGAATGCGCGGCGCTTTTTGGCGCGACAATCCGGCGGGTCGAATGAGTGTTTCGATTTGCGCGAGCGGCGCGTCGCGTACCTGTTCCCACGTCGGAAAGCGCGCACGCAGCGCGTCGTAGGCGCGTCCGCTCTGCACATCGGTGGTCGCCTGACTCAGAATTGTGCCGACAAGTTGCGAGACCGGATCACCGTTGCGGCGGCGCGGCTCGCCATAGATCGCGCGCAGTCGCGCATCGACTCGCTTGATTTGCGATGGAGAAATTGTCTGATCTAATTTGATCTTGTTGATTGGCTCGTGGCGAGGCTCCATTTCAAATCAGATGATTCGCTCAAAGTCAGGCGCGTGCGGCAGAGTCGCGCGAAGACGCTGAAGGCGAACGCGAAGGAAAGAAGATTGATTGAGGACGGGAGACGGAGGTGAAAGGCAGAGGGCTAATGTAAGATAGTCAGACTCGACCCTTTCAAAACACAGTTTCCAGAACCATTATTCCTCAAACACCTCTTCCGCCTCAAGGGCGTCATTGAAAATCATTTCAATTTCGGAAATTTGAAACTTGTACTCTGTGTGATCACGCTCATTCGAATCATCAGTGATATGACCGGTGAAAAACTCTGCACTTCTCCTCGCGCTCCGTTCATCTTCCGCATCGACGCGTACACGATAAGTTCGCGTTAAATAAACATCAAAAGTTTGCAACGGTTTTGATTCGCCATTCAATGGAACACGATTATTCCCGTTTGATCCTGATTCGTCTGATGTCCTTCGCATGGTATTTATCTCCCACTGTTAAAACTTACGAGCTCTCTCCATCAATTGATCAATCTTCTTTGCAGAAATGATTTATAAACCTCCGCTTCAAATTCCATGTGCTTATGCGTCTAACTTCTAAAACTATAAATCGATCTTGGCGCGTAACTCTCGTAAGTTTAACTCTGCCGCATATAATTCCCCGAGGTCTTCAGTCTGAACATGGCGATAGCGAGGTTGAAAATCAGAGTACGCCTGCACAACCTGTTGATATTTTTTTGGATCGTTGGAGATTATGTACAGGCGCGCATTGGAGTAGTCCAGCAGGGTTGCCATTCTCCCCACGCCTGACCACGTGCCCGTTGAAATCTCAACCTCGAAAGCATACTCTGGGACAAGATACTTTGATCTCTCACGAAACCAAAGTACGTCAATTTGACGTAGAAGCTCATAGTCAGAGAACTCTAGCTTTGGAGGCGTTGGAAGCGTAGCAATGCTCCCGAGGGGCTTGCCATTAAATTTTTTCGACTTGTTTGGGCTAAAGGTTTGATAGCCTCTAATATTTCCAATCTCTAATAATCTGCCCTGAACAACAGTGTGCAAACTTTGTTCCACTGTATTTTTCTCACCAATAATCTTGGGCGGATTCAATAGCAGTTGCCAAGCGTTTAGATAGCCAGAACAGTCAAAACGATTCTTACGCCCAGATAAAACGAGTTCAAGATTAGGTCTGATATTTATTTTGTATTCGCCGTTTCGGTCCCGACTGATAAAAGGTAGATGTTGGATCACAATTGAAGCTGGGAGGATCAGCGTTTGCTCAATCTCTCCGCAAATGAATGCGAAAAATGGATTGTCAAGATTTGCGACCTCTTCCGCAGTGATATAGTTCAAGCCAAAGAAGTAAGCTTTGTTCGGTGAGGTCTGTACTGCTGCGCGAATCAAGACATTGGCAGTGCCGATCTGGTAAGCACGCGATCGCAAAACGCGAAGCAACTCGACATTCGCATTCAAATCGCGCGCCTTTTGCAAAAATTGCTCAACCAGGTCTCTTGTCTTGGCGGATTCCATTGCTAGTGCAGGAACTAGGAAGGGATTTAGAGCGATTAAATTCGGCTAATATGTTCGACCATAAAACCCAGACCACAATTTTACCACACCGCGCGACAAAACAAAAAGGGCTGAACAAAATTCTCGTCAGCCCCTCACATCACTTTTCTCTTCAGCCAATTCCTTGTCCCGTTCTAGCCTCAACACTCCATCCTTCACCCACCTTACAATTTGTTGCCGCGTATTGATCGCGGGATGATTGGGATCGCGCAAGACTTCCGCCGCGACGCGTTCCAGTTCCGCGACTGTGTCCACATCGTACCACGTCGGGATGAGATGCACGCGCAGTCTGAGTTCCGCCGCGCGTGCTTGCACTTGCTGCGACACCAACTCGGTGCTCCACGCGATGCGTTCGAACACACCGAGGTGCGGCTTGGACATTCCGATGGAATAATAGCCGCCGTCGTCCACCGGACCGAGAATCAAGTCCGCGCAGTCGAGCGCCACGAACGCCTCGCGCACATACGCGGGCGGCAGCGTCGGATTATCACTGCCGATCAACACAACCTTTTCGTATCCTTCGCCGAGCAGCGTGCGAAAGCCGTACGCCGAACCTTCGCCAATGCCTTTGCCCTCTTGCGGCAAGAGGCGCACCCCGCGCGGCAATACTTGACGCAGCCGCGCCTCGGAACCGGCGAACGGCACGAACAAAATCACCACGTCGGTATCGGGGATCGCACGCGCCAGCGCGACCGCGTCGAGGAGAAAAGATTTATAGAGCTGCGCGGCGCGACGCGGCGTAAGCGGAGGCGTGAGCCGCGTTTTCACCTGACCGGCGCGCGGCGCTTTGCCGACGATTAACAGCGCATTGCGTTTGCCGCGCGAATTATTTTTCTTCGGCGAAATGTTTTTATTCGCACTCGGCGATTTTTTTCTATTCGCACTCATCACATGATCTTTGTTCGAACGAACGTTTTTCGTCCGTACTCATCATCGCGCATCCAGCAAACGTAAAATTTCTTTCGCCGCTTTCGCGCCGCCGTCCTCGCCGAGAAATTTTCGCGCGCGCTCAGTGCGCTCGCGCGTGCGCGCGGGACCGGAAATAATTCGGTCGAGGTGCGCCGCCATCGTCGCCGGAGTCACGCGCTCGATCCATTCGATCACTGCCGCATCCGCTGCGTGGAGACGCGTGCCGAGCAGCCACGTTTCATAAATCGCGCCGGGCACCATCAAAAGCGGCGTGCCCGCGGCAATCGCTTCGAACGTGGTCGTCGTGCCTTCGGCGATCGTCACATCCGCGCCCGCGGTCAGCGCGCGAATTTCTTGAGGCGATAAAATACCGCGCACGTCTAGACCTCTGACGCGGCGCGCGTCCGCGGGCATTCCCGGAAAACGCAATTCATTTTTGTCGCGCACGCCGGTCAGCACCAGTCGCAGCGTCGGATATTTTTTCCGCAGCTGGATGAATCCATTCACCAGACTCGCGAGCAAGCGTTCGCCAAAGTCGCGACCGAAAGGCATCCCGCGCGGCGAGTAATATAGAATCAATTCATCGTCGCGAAAATTCAGCGTGCGTCGCCCCTCCGCGCGGCTCGGCAATTCTTCCGCGCCGAGAATCGGACCCGAGACGAATACTTTGCGCTGGAGCGCTTGAAGCTCCTCTGGAATGCCCATCGCCGCCGGGTACGTCCACAGAATTCGGTCGGCTTGCATCATCAGGGGCCACGACATGAACAATTCGTCGGCGAGCGGGTACATCGGCATCGTCACCCATTTCGCCCCAATCAAGCGGCGATAAGGCACGAGGTAGCTGGTCGTATCGTCGATGACCAAATCGGCGTCGCCGAGCAGCGCGCGGATGATGACATCGCGCGAATCGCGCCCGCGCGGCGGCAGGAGCTGCACCGGGTAGCCGGTGCTCTCGGCAAATTTCACATTGTTTTCGCGCAAGCGGTCGCGGTCCAGCACGTACTCGATGCAAAGGTCGTCGCGTTGGCGTTCCAACTCACGCGCCAGCCGCAGCGTGCGCGTGATATGACCCAGCCCACCGGAAACCGAGGGGATAAAGACGATGCGACTTGAATCGCGCGGACTTGATTTCGAGCGAGACCGGGATCTATTCGGCATGGGGCTGCCTCTATTCGGACAGATTTTTGTGACGCGTGTTAGAACGAAAGCGCGTCTGAAAACAAAACGCCGAACGAAAATTTCGTCTTGCGTTTTCTATTACGCGCTATCTTCGGAGGAATCTTCGTTCCAGTTCTTCCGTTCGCAAGGTGACGAACACCGGTCGTCCGTGCGGGCAAGTGGCGGGCGAGTACAATTGCAACAATTCGTCGAGGAGCATCTGCTGCTGCGCGGCGTCCAGCGCGTCGCCGGCTTTGATCGCGCTCACGCACGCGGTTTTTGCGGCGAGCTTGTCGCGCAGCGCGTCGCCGTCGAGCGCGCGATATTTTTCATGCTCTTGCAAAATCGTCGTGAGCAATTCGCGCGGCTCGAGTGGCGTAAACTCGGGAAGCGCGTTCACGCGAAATGTATTTTCACCGAATGGCTCTACGTCAAATCCGAGCGCGTTGTATTCCTCCAAATGTTCATTCAGCAGTTCCGCTTCGCGCGGCATCAATTGAATCTGCGCGGAACCCCTCTCTCGTGAGACAAGACGCCCCGCGTCACGACTATCACCGGCGTCTTGTCTCACGACTTTCTCCCCTTCTAAAGGGGAGATGTAAGAGGGGTTCGTCAGCCGTTCATAAAAAATCTGTTCCTGCGCCGCGTGCTGATCGACAATCACCATGCCGTCGGGCGATTGCGCGAGAATGTAGGTATTGTGAATCTGCGCGACCGCGCGCCAATTAGCGGTGCGGTAATCCGCAGGCGCTTCGCGGAAAGAAAGCCGCGCGGCTTGCGATTCGGGAACGTTGGCAAAGGGCCATTCGGTCAGATTCGGCTGAAAGGTTTGTGGAAAGTCGCGCAGCGCTTGCTCGACCGCCTGCGCGACCGCGCCATAAATCGCGCGCTCTTGATAAAAGCGCACTTCCGATTTGCGCGGATGCACATTCACATCCACCAGTTGCGGATCGATGTCGATCTTGATCAACGCGAGGGGATGGCGATTCGGCGGCACGCGACCGAGATACGGGCGCTCGAGCATCACCGCCAAAAGCCCCGAACGAATGGGACGCCCATTCACAAAAAACGTTTGCCACTCGCGGCTCGCCCGCGCGAGCGACGGACGCGACACGAATCCGCGCACGCTCAGATCAATGCTGGTGTAATTGATCTCCAGCATTTCGCCCGCGACCTCGCGTCCCCACACCGCGCCGATGCGTTCGAGCGGACTCGCCGCGGGCGCAACTAGACTTTCGCGTCCATCCACCACCAGACGAAATGCGATCTGTGGATTCGCGAGCGCATACAGCATCACCGTCTTTTGAATCAACTCGGTCTCGCGCAGCGGTGCTTTTAAAAATTTGCGTCGCGCCGGCGCGTTGTAAAACAGATGACGCACGGTCACCTGTGTACCAATCGGCGCGCCCGCGACTTCTGTTTCCACCTTGCCGTCCAGCACACGCACACGCGCGCCTTCAATCTCAGCTTGTCCTGAGCGAAGCTCATCGAGCGCAGTCGAAGGACGAGCGCGAGTCAGTATCTCCAACTGCGACACACTCGCGATGGAGGGCAGCGCCTCGCCGCGAAAGCCCAGCGTCTTGACCGAGTTCAAATCGTTTTCGTTAGAAATTTTGCTCGTGGCAAAACGTTCCACCGCGAGCTGCGCGTCCTCGCGCGACATACCACTCCCGTCATCGCTCACGCGAATAAGCGCGGTGCCGCCTTCGCGCACTTCGATGGAGATCGCGCTCGCGCCTGCGTCAATCGAGTTCTCGACCAATTCCTTCACAACGGACGCGGGTCGCTCGACCACTTCGCCCGCGGCGATGCGTTCGGCGACTTGTTTATCGAGGATGTGAATGTGCTGATTACTCATCGTTTACTGGCGTGCAAAATAGTATAACCAATGACTTGAGCATCTTCATAGCGCACAATTACATCTTCATCCGTCAACTCGCTATCGGTAGCGCGACTTGGCTTTTTGAAATTCACGTAGAGCGTATCAGCCTCTGTATCATAAGACAGCCACATAGTCGATTGCGGTGATTGCTTCACTTCCGGTAGCAGCTTGAGAAAGCTTTGATATTCCATTACGGCCATAACTGCCTCCGCTGGTCGAGAGAACGTACTCTGCGCGTGAAGAATGCTGTGATAATAAACCCATCTAATTCTAACTCACGATACACTGCAACCAACCATTTGCCAATCTCGATTTCGCGCACCGCCAAAACTTCGCCTTCACTGCCTGCCAAAATGCGATCGGGCTAAGCCACTGGATCGCGCGCCGCGGCGCGCGCTCCAGTCAGTTCATTGTGCTCTTCGACAATATGTGCCCAACGCTCATCACTCGGTCGAATCGCGATGTTATTCTTTGAAATTGCGATCTCGGGCATTGATTACTTGATTCGGGCTGATATCATGCGCTCCTACGGGACTGAACACTTTCGCAGTCCATTACTCTTCGCCCAAATACTCGATCGCCTTTACGCGCATCTGCAATTCGTTCAGCAAATTCAATGCCTGCACCGGCGTCATATTTGCGACATCCACATCCGACAGCTCACGAAAAATATTGCGCCAAGTCGCAACGCGCACGTCGTAGCGCGCGGGCGATTCATGAATCGCCCCTACGAGCGCGTATTCGTGTTGACCACTGACCGCCGATGACTGACTGCCAATCTCATGTTCACTATCTGCCGTCCTCCGTCTTTCATCTGCCGTCTGCCTGCTCTCTTCCAATCCTCTCAACACTTGCTCCGCGCGCTCGACCACGCGCGAGGGCAAACCCGCGAGCCGCGCCACGTGAATGCCAAAACTTTTTTCCGCGCCGCCCTCGATCACCTGCCGCAAGAAAACCACTTCGTCGCCGCGCTCCTTGATCGCCATCGTGTAATTCTTGACCGCGCTGCCGTGCTCACGAATGCTCTCGGCGAATTCGAGCTGCGTCAGTTCGTGATAATGCGTCGCGAACAATGTTTTCGCGCCCACGACATTATGAATCTCTTCCGCAATCGCCCACGCGAGCGAGATGCCGTCGTAGGTCGAAGTGCCGCGCCCGACTTCGTCCAGGACCACCAAGCTGCGCGGCGTGGCGTGTCGCAGGATGTGACTCGTCTCGCTCATCTCTACCAAAAATGTGGAACGCCCCTGCGCGATGTCGTCACTCGCGCCCACACGCGTAAAAATCCGATCGGTCAATCCAAAGCGCGCGGAACTCGCCGGCACAAAGCTGCCCATCTGCGCCATCAACACCATCAACGCGACCTGACGAATGAACACACTCTTGCCCGACATATTCGGACCGGTGAGAATGATCACCCGCTGCGCGTCGCTGTCGAGCCGCGCGTCATTCGGCACGAAACGCTCCGCGTCGCCCTCGCGCAAGTAACGTTCAACTACCGGATGCCGCCCCTCGCGAATCTCGATCACCTCGCCGTCATCCACAATCGGTTTCACGTAACCGTAATGTGTTGCCGCCTCCGCCAACGCGCCCAGCGCGTCGAGTTGCGCCAGAATCCGCGCGGCGGTTTGCAAACGCGCGGCGTGGGTCGCCACCTCCCGCCGCACCTCCACAAACAAATCGTACTCCAAATCTTTGACGCGGTCTTCGGTCGCGATGATGTGCGCCTCTTGTGACTTCAACTCGGGCGTGACGTAACGCTCGGCGTGTGAGATCGTGGCGCGGCGTTCGTAATCTTTCGGGATCAAATGCCCGAGACTGCGCGGCACTTCGATGAAAAAACCGAACACCTCGTTGTAGCGCACGCGCAAATTTTTGATGCCGGTGCGCTGCTTTTCTTTTTCCTCTAATTCGCTCAACCAACTTTTGCCGCGCGCCGCGCCGTCGCGCAATTCGTCGAGCAGCGGCTCGTAACCGGACTTGATCAGTCCACCTTCTTTAATAAAAATCGGCGGGTCGTCCACCAGTGCGCGTTGGATCAAGTCCGCGACATCTTGCAATTCGTCGAGCTGATTTTCCAATTCGCGCAGCCGCGCAGAGTGCGCCTCGCGCAAGCGCGCTTTGATCTGCGGCAAACGCAAGAGCGCACGCTTCAAGCCGATCAGATCGCGCGCATTCGCATTGCCAAAGCCGATGCGTCCAACCAGACGCTCGACATCGTACAGACCATCCAGCAATTTTCTCAAATCCTCGCGCAAGAACGCGTCGGTTGCCGAGTGGCACAATTCGTCCACCGCGTCGAGCCGCGCGTTTATTTTTTCGAGATCAAGCAGCGGCTGATGAATCCAGCGCTTGAGCAAGCGCGCGCCCATCGCCGTGACGCTGTGATCGAGCACACCGAACAAACTGCGCTGCGAAAAGTGTTTAAGGTCGGGAGCCGAAATAAAAGGCGCGGTGAGTTCGAGATTGCGCCGTGTCGCGGAATCGAGCGTCATATAGTCCGCGAGCGAATAGGTCCAGAGATGATTGAGGTGCGCGAGCGCTCCCACCTTTTCTCCCTCTCCCGTAGAACGGGGGAGGATTGGTTGATTACTCTTTAAATAATGCAACACCGCGCCCGCCGCGCCAATCGCCAGCGGCAGTTCTTCACACCCGAATGGCTCGAGTGTCGCGACGCCAAAATGATCGAGTAATTCCGCTCGCGCGTTTTCGGTTTCCGCCGCGCGGTCGTCCACCGGCGAGATGCGCGCGTTGCGAATTGCTTTCAGGCGCGCGCTAAATTCTTCATCGTCTGCCAGCGACTGCGGCAAAACGTACTCGCTCGCCTGCACGCGTTCAAGCTCGTCAAGCAGCTTCGATTTCGCATCAATCCCTTCGATCTGTGTCGTCGCGAATTCGCCGGTGGAAATATCAATGACAGCGAGACCGAACCCTTCGACTGCACTCCGCTGCACTTCATTCTCCCGCGAAGAGCGCGGGACGGGCTGCTCAGGATGTACGGAGCGGGGTCGGGGGCGTTCACGTACAATCGCCGCGAGATAATTTTCGCTCTTGGCGCGCAGCAGCGCGTCTTCGACCACGGTGCCCGGCGTAATCACGCGAATCACATCACGCTTGACCAGCTTCTTGACCTTTTTCGGATCTTCGAGTTGCTCGACCAGCGCGACCTTGTATCCTTTTTCAATCAGCTTGGCAATATAGGATTGCACGTGATGATGCGGAACTCCCGCCATAGCTAACCGTACACCTTTGGCGAACGAACGCGAGGTGAGCACCAGTTCCAATTCACGCGCGGCAATTTTCGCGTCGGCATCAAAGGTTTCATAAAAATCGCCGAGGCGAAATAAAACTATCGCGTCGGGGAAACGCGTTTTAATTTGCCGGTACTGTGTCAGCATCGGCGTGAGTCGTTTTTCGTCAGCGTTCATGGCGTAATTATTTTAGCACAAAATAGAACAAAGGTGCGAATGCGCGTTATGATTTCAAAATCGCGGCGCTGATGTCGTCTGCGGATTCTTCCCCAACATGTCCGCGCTTACCAACGTACCAATGGGATTCGAGCTCCGCGACTAGGCGAGTTTTGGCAAGCGTCGTTGTTCATTCGCCGAGTCTATGTTAGAATTTTGAGAGCGTCAAGCGAAATGCACGATGAATGAATCAATCGCCTCTCTCACAAACTCTTTCCCGCCCGATCCGAGCAACCGTGATTCACGTCCCAATGATTTTCTCCATTCGGTCCTGAAAAAAATTTCTCTGCCGGAGAATTCGCGCGTGCTGCACGTTAACTGTGGCGGCGGCGGCGCGACGCGCCTGCTCGCGCAACACTTGAATGGAAAGGGACAGATCATCGCCATCGACGCTGACTCGAAAGCGATTCGCGCCGCGCGTGCAAATAACGATGACGGGCAAAATTCGCGAATCGAATTTCGCACCGTCACGTCGAACTCACTTCCGTTCGGTGAGCTTGAATTCGATCTCGTCTTGAGCGACCACGCGCTGATGCACTGCGACGATCCGCAGCAGCTACTCGCCGAGATCGCGCGTGTGTTGAAACAAGAGGGTCAGTGCGTCACCATCGAATTGGATTTCAAAGGTTATTTTCTCGCGAGCGAAAATCACTCGACGGATGAAACGCCGCGTCTCCTAAATCCTTACATCGCGCGCAGCTTGATTGCCTTGTGCCGCGAGGCAGGTCTCGAACCGACCGACCTGCTGCCAAATTTTCTCGTGAGCCGCGAGCCACTCACGCGCGAATTGTTGCTACAGAATAACAGTGGGGTGCGTACGCTGCGACCGCGCCTGCGCCATCTCGAACGTTTTGAATTCAACGACTATCTCAAGCACACCGAGCGCGCAGTCCACACCCAGACCGGCGGCTCGTTAC
>JBBSHK010000047.1:0-11157 GCA_038253185.1 Anaerolineae bacterium
ACGCGGTCGATCCGGTGCTCGCCGGCGGCTCAACCGATCCGACTAAACCCACCGCGCCGTGGGTGTGTTGGCAAGAAGAGAGCGCGGCGAACAAGGCAGCAGCAATTTTTGTGAGTCGCGCGGTGAGCGATACGACTGGCTTGGGGGGGTTCGTGTGGCAGCCCGTCGGATTGAATCGCGGCGGAACCGCGCAAGACCCTGAGCCGAGTTTGAACGTCGATGTCAAGGCGGGTCAAAGCGAGGATTGCTGGATTGCTTTTGCCGAAACCAACAACGCAGTGCCGTGGGTGGTATGGACGGAACAAATCGGTAGCGCACCAAAGCGACTCTATGTCTCGCGTGCTGTTGCCGACCCAACCGCCCTGGGTGGATTCAAGTGGCAATTCGTGCCCGATTGCCCAAGCCCCGCGGCTGCCGCCGATTGCTCACAGAACATCAACCCGACAAAAGAGGCAGTTGATCCATTTATGACCACTGGCACCGTTCTTGCCGGACAGGCAACCGTGCCCTGGATTGTTTGGGCGGAGGTCGGACCGACCGGCAAGCATCAAATCTTTGTCGATCGTCTCGATCAGGTATCGCGTAATAAATTCCTCAATGTCGGCGGAAGTTTGAATGTGGATCAGAATCGCGATGCGCGCGGACCGAGCATCACGTTCGTCAACAACGTCCCGTTCGTCGCGTGGGAAGAAGAGACCGCGACGGTGAAACGCGTTTTCATTCGCCACCTCGCGAGTGACCCGCAGACCGGCACATGGGTGCTGGATTCGCCCAAAGAAGGGCTGGCGGTTGACAAGACCAGAGACGCGATTTACCCCATCCTTCGCGCGACGCCGGATGGCAAAGTCGTCTTTGTCTTTCACCAGGGTGACGAGGACAAAGAAGCGAGCCAGATTGTAGTCTGTACGAACGCCACGCTTACGACACTCTTGCAAAAATTGCCGGGCGTTGCATCGTTCGCAGCACAGGCGAAATCGTGCCAGTGAATTTGAGAAGGTGTTAATAAAAAGGGAACGGTACGAATACCGTTCCCTTTTTGTTTTTCAAAAATCAGCGTTGAAAAAACTCGCGACACACGCGGGCACTCTGCGCCGTTAACTTGAATGTCAAGCGAGGAGAAAAATTTCAGGAGGAAAAAGAATGGAGTCCTTTACGATCTATTCGAGTGAAGATTTGCGGACGCTCGATCGCGGTTACACACAAGAGCCAATCGATATGCCAGAATCGGAAATTATTGGTAAGCAAGAGTACATAGTTCATCGCGATGAGTTCCTGAAAGCGTACCAAAAATGGAACCGCCACAACCACGCGATCTTGCGCGTGCCCGACCAATTGTCGCACCAGGACATCTGGCTGAGTCAACGTATGGCGGAGGAGGTTTACAGAGCGATTGAGGGGCGACAGGAAAGCATCGACCTAACCTGAGTCGCGTCAACTCTTTTGCGCGATGAGCCAGCGAAAATTATACGGCGATACGATTTCGCGGTCGAGGGAACCAAACTGCTCTAGCGCCCACGCGCGCACGCGCGGGATCGTCTCGTCCATCACCTCGCGCGGGATCGCCCACGTCTCTGAGAAAAGTTGTTGATCCAACTCTTCAATGATCAGCGCGGGAGTCGTCGCCTCCGTCCACTCCGCGACATTCACGACGCGAGGTTCAATCCCCCAATTTCGCAATTCATCAAAAATTTCACCTTCCGATTGCGCGCCCGGGCGCGTCGTCTCGATACTATGCTCACGCGCGATTCGATGCAATTCCTTTCGCATCAACGTGTTCGGTGAATCGGGCATGCGCCCGTGCCAACTCACCACAAAATAGCCGCCGACTTTCAGCAAGCGATGCGCTTCTGCAACCGCGTCACGCCAGCCCTTCACGAGATGCAACACGTGCACCGCATAGATCAAATCGAAGTGCGCTTGGCGGAATGGTAATCGCACCACATCCGCTTGCGCCAGCTCGATTCTAAAATTGTCGCGTGCTGCTTTCTGTTGCAGCACATTCATCATTAGCAGCGAGAGATCGACGCCGGACACTCGCCCGATTTTGCGCGCGAGGGGAATCGCGATGCGTCCGGTGCCGATCCCGATCTCCAGCACGGGCGACTCGCGCGTGAGATGGGTCTCGCGAACCAGCGCATCCAGCGCGGCATCCTGCACTTGTATCGGTATCGCGCGGGTCTGGTCGTAAAATCTCACTGCGCGATCAAAGACAATGCTCATGCGAAGGAGGCAGACGACAGACAACAGACTTCGGACATAAGGGTTTCTGTCTTGGCTTCTTTCTGTTGTCAGTCATCTGTTGTCTTGCGTTCATAAAAAACCAGCTTCGTATTCCCGTACTTGCGCTGATCAGCTTCTGCGTACGATTGCAATTCCAACTCGCGATATTCGCGCGGATGAATCTGCGCGATGAGTCGTCCATCGCTTGAAAGAAACTCACGTCCATCGAGCGAATGAATTGTTTCCCACCACAGGTTTTTATATTGCGGCGGCGCGACATAGATTAGATCGTACGGCTCAACTGGCGCGCGGTTGATGAACTTGAAAACGTTTTCGCGCACGACACTCGCGCGGTCTGCTAATCTCGTCAATTGCAAATTCTGCCGAATGGCGCGCAGCGCCTCTTCGTTCATCTCGACAAAGGTGGCGTAACGCGCGCCCCGCGAGAGCGCTTCGATGCCAACGCTGCCCGCGCCCGCGAACAGATCGAGCACCCGCGCGTCGATCACGCGGGTGCCGAGAATGTTGAACAGATTCTCTTTCACGCGATCGGTGATGGGGCGAGTGGCTTCGCCCGGTGAAACCAGCTTGCGCCCTTTGGCTTCTCCAGAAATAACACGCATCGCAGATGACGGAAAGCAGACGATAGAAAGCAGATTACAGACGACAGATGAGAGAAATCAGAAACAGCGAGCAGAATGAAAAGCGATTCTCAATCCATCCTCAGAAATTCACCCGGTATTCCATTGAATGTTTGCGGATGACAAACTCATACGGACGCTCTGGCAACGTGCCGAGCGGCGCGGCGCTAATCCTCGCGCGTTCGAGCGTCGGGCGCCCGCGCTGTTCCCATTCGCGCACCAATCTATTCAATCGCAGCCAACTGGAATCATCACCATACACACGGATAGGGTGCTCGAGCTCTATGCAGTTATCGGCTTGCAGTGAAAAAATGGTGAGACTACTGCCCGTAAAAAGACCGAATCCATATTGAAATCCAAACTTCTCGCTCTCTTCAGTAAAGAGTGAGACGAATGGCTCGCCGCGCAGCGCGAGATAACCGGCGACGCCGCGCAGACTGTCCTTCGCCAGATGCCGGCTCGACTCTTCACGCGCGGGACCGGTCAGCAGCGCGCGCAGCGCGTCGGCATTGATCCGCGCGGGATCTTCAACTCCCACCGTGAGTCCATCCAGGTCATGATATAACTCGGGACCGGCGAACTCACCCCGCAATCGCATAAAGCCACAGGGGCGAATGCTCGCGCTCACCAGCGCGCCATCTTTCTTTTCAAAGGCAATCGAAAGCTGTAACGAGTTCAACCACAGCGGCGCGACAAATCTTGCGCGCTCGCGCAGTTGTTCAAACCAGTGTGGGCTGATGTCCCAGATGCCGACCGTCGCGACAATCGCGTCATACGGCGCGTTCGGTGCGTAACCAAACCCGCCGTCGGCTTGGATCACTTCGACATTCGTCACGCCCGCGCGCTGCAAATTTTCCCGCGCCCGCGCCGCGATATCGTCGTCAATATCAATCGTCGTGATGTGACCCGTGCTGTCGACAAGTTGGCTCATCAGCGCTGCATTGTAGCCGGTGCCCGCGCCGATTTCGAGCACGCGCTCGCCCGCGCGCAAATTCAACTGCTCCAGCATAATCGCGACTATCGCCGGTTGCGAACATGAGCTGATGGGAACGCCATTCTGAAACTTGGTAGGAATCGCTCTGTCCGCGTATGCTTCCGCCAGCGGCACATCGGGCAGAAACAAATGGCGCGGCACATTCTGCATCGCAGCCGCGACATTTGGCTGCGTGATGCTCTGGTTCCTTTTCATTTGCTCGACCAGCGCGCGCCGCAGTTCCTGTGCTTCGTCCATTTTGATTTCAGCGCGCGCCATTTAGCGCGTTCAATTGCTCTTCCAGTTTCGCGACGCGCTCGCGCGTGCTCGCCAATTTTTCGCGTTCGCGCTGCACCACTTCAGCCGGCGCTTTTTGCGCGAAATCGCTGTCCAACATTTTTTCTGAACGCACGAGCTCGGCGCGCGCCTTGTCCACTTCTTTCGCAATGCGCGCCTTTTCTCTTTCCAGATCGATCATAGCCGCGAGCGGTAGATAAATTTCAAGGTCTTCGACCACGAGCGCATACGCCTGCTCCGGCTTGGGTTCCAATTTGGCGTGAATTTCCAGTTGCTCGGGATTCAGCCGCGCGAGAAACGCGAGCACCTCGCGCTGCGTTTCAAGCGAATCGCGATGCTCGCTTGCGGCGATGATTGCCGGAATTCGCCGCGCGGGTTCGACATTGAATTCGGAACGCGCGTTGCGAATTGCGCGCACGATTGACATCACGCGCTCGAAATCTTTTTCCGCGTTTTCGTTCGTGGGCTGTCCACCACGGGGCCACTCGGCAACCATCAGCGATGGTCCTTCGTGCGGCAGGTGCTGCCAGATTTCTTCCGTCACGAACGGCATCATCGGATGCAGCAGACGCAGTGATTGGTCGAGCACCTGCACCAGCACTCCGCGCGTGTTTTGTTTCGCTGCTTCGTCCTCGCCGTTCAGCGTGACTTTGGACGCTTCGATATACCAGTCACAATATTCATCCCACAAAAAATGATAAATCTCTTGCGCGGCTTCGTTGAAACGAAACTCCTCGAACAGCCGATTGATTGTATTCACCAATCCGCCCTGTCGCGAAAGAATCCACCGGTCGGCGAGTGAGAGATTAGGTCTTTGGGTGAATGGGTGATTGAGTGATTCGGGTGTGTCACCCAAGTTCGCCAAGACGAAACGCGCCGCGTTCCAAATCTTGTTCGCGAAATTGCGCGCGTCCGCGACCTTGTCTAGATTCATTCGCACGTCGTTGCCGGGTGAACTGCTGGTGAGAATGAAAAAGCGCAGCGCGTCGGACGAATATTCCGCGATCACGTTGAGCGGGTTATCGCCCACGCGGAAATTCGACTTGCTCATTTTGCTGCCGTCCGAGTGGCGCATCAGTCCGTGCAAGTACACCGTATCAAACGGAACCTTGCCCGTGAACTCGATGCCCATCATAATCATTCGTGCGACCCAGAAAAATAAAATGTCGTAACCGGTTTCGAGCACCGACGTAGGATAAAGATATTTCAGGTCTTGTGTTTCATCGGGCCAACCCAAAGTGGAAAAGGGCCACAAGCCCGATGAGAACCAGGTGTCGAGCACATCTTCGTCTTGGTGCAAATTAGTCGAATCGCATTGGGCGCAGCGCGTTGGGTCGGTGGTCTCGCACGTCATATGCCCGTTCTCGCAGTACCACACCGGAATGCGATGCCCCCACCACAATTGACGCGAGATACACCAGTCGCGAATGTGCGAAGCATCCATCCACTGGAAATAAATTTTGTTTAATCGCTCGGGCACGATTTTGATTTCGCCGGAACGCACCGCTTCAATCGCGGGTTCGGCAAGCGGCTGCATCTTCACGAACCATTGCGTCGAAATCAGCGGCTCGACAATCGCGTGGCAGCGTTGGCAATGACCGAGCGAAAGTGTGTGTTCTTCAATTTTTTCGAGCAAGCCATCGCGTCGCAAATCGCTCACCAACTTTTCACGCGCGACAAAGCGATCGAGACCCGCGTACACTCCGCCGTTCTCGTTGATGCTCGCGTCCGTATTCATCACATTGATGAAGGCAAGATTGTGCCGCGTGCCGAGCTCATAGTCGGTCGGGTCGTGCGCGGGCGTCACCTTTACCGCGCCTGTGCCAAATTCCATCGCCACCGATTCATCCGCGATGATCGGAATCTTGCGCCCAAGCTCCGGCAGAATCGCCGTGCGCCCGATCAGATTTTTGTAACGCGCATCGTTCGGGTTCACCGCGACCGCAGTATCGCCCAGCATCGTCTCGGGACGCGTCGTCGCGACCGTGATGAAGCCGCTGCCGTCTTCCAACGGATATTTCACGTAATACAATTTGCCTTGCGTCTCTTCATGCTCGACTTCGAGATCGCTGATCGCGGTCTCATCGCGCGGGCACCAATTCACGAGACGCGGACCGCGATAGATGAGTCCCTTTTTATACAATCGCACGAATGCCTCGCGCACCGCGCGTGACAACTGCGCGTCCATCGTGAATCGTTCGCGCGTCCAGTCCACCGACGCACCGAGCCGACGAATCTGCGCCGTGATGATGCCGCCGTACTCGGCTTTCCATTCCCACACGATCTCGACAAATTTTTCGCGACCGAGTTGCTGTCGCGTCTTGCCCTGTTTCGCAACCGCTTTCTCCACCACGTTCTGTGTCGCGATCCCCGCGTGATCGGTGCCGGGCAGCCACAGTGTTGGCTCGCCTTTCATGCGATGCCAGCGAATGAGTAGGTCTTCGAACGTGACGAACATCGCGTGACCGTGATGCAATTCGCCCGTCACGTTCGGCGGGGGAATCACGACGACGAATGGCTTTTTGCTCGAATCAATCTGCGGCGCAAAAAATCCCTGTGCCTCCCACCAATCGTACAGCCGCTGTTCCACTTCGCGCGGATTATATGCTTTCGGTAGTTCATTTGATTTCGGCATTTAGTTTCACTCCTCTCATTTCGTTTTCGTACCAATTTGCGAACTGTCGGATGACGAATCTAATGCCTGCAATACTCATGAGAGTCGGAATTCCTATATACAAGATGAGTGAAGGCAGAAGTGCAAAGATGTCAAAAGACGAATTCGGAGTCGGAGCCAAGTCCGAAGAAAAACGTTGTGCGAGCCGCTGGAGTATGAACTACAGCGTGATTCGGATAAGAGTTACAGTTATGACGATGCTTACGCGATGCAATATCCGCCGGTAATTTCGGAAATCCGAAAGCGGGAAAAAGAAAGCACGCGTTAAAACCCCAACTAATACTCCTCCGACAAAACCTAGTGCCAGTCCCAGCAAGGCACCAATAATTGACGCAAATATTGGAAGCAAAAGAGCCGCAAATGCTCCGTTCGCCTTCTGCCCCAATGACGAAGGATCAACCATTATTAGTACAAAGATAATTGTGAAAGGAATCGAAACATAGGTTAAGCTCAAGACCGCTCCGACCAGCGCACTCCAAAACATTGTGCGCCAGATCGCATTCCACAACAATTTGCCTGTCGTCATCTTTGCACCTAGCCATCAATGCGGTAAATTGCATATTGTCATTCTGAGGAGCGTTCTGTGCGACGAAGAATCTCTGACTGCCAAAAGAGAGATTCTTCGCTACGCTCAGAATGACAGAAAAATTTTAGCCCCAAATATCGCCAATCGTAAAACCTTCTGGAAACGGATCGTCGGGGTCAACGACGTAATTGGCGATGCCCGTAATCCACGCTCGTCCGGTGATCGTCGGCACAACCGCGCGATACGGACCGACTTGCGTCTCGCGAATCAATCGCCCAGTGAAAATCGTTCCCAAAATTCCTTCGTGATTGAAATCTTGGTTCAGCGCGAGTTTGCCTTTGGCGTACAGCGTCGCCATCTTCGCGCAAGTGCCTGTCCCGCATGGCGAACGGTCGAGCGCGCCCGTCCACGTCTCCGGACGATTCCAATCGAGAATGCCGGTCGAAACAATCGCCGCGTTTTTCGCGTGCGCGTTCGGCTGCGTCGGCGGTCCGGAAATCACGCCGATGCTCACGCCCGCGATTTCGGGATTGTCGGGATGTACGACCGGCAATTGTTCGCGTGCCGCGGCTTTGATCATTTCACCCACACGCGCGATTTCACGCGCGCGGTCGGGCGTCAATTGCAAGCCGAGCGGTGCCGCCTCCGCGATCACGTACCACATTCCACCATACGCGACATCCACTGTGACCTTGCCCAAATGCGGAACGTCAATCGTCGCGTCGAGATGCGCTGCGAACGCGGGAACATTTTCAAACGTCACGCCTATTACCTTGCCATTCGCGCAATCGGCGCGCACGTGCACCAAACCCGCGGGCGATTCGAGAACCAATTCGGTCACGGGTTCACGCATCGGCACCATTCCGGTTTCGAGCAGCACCGTCGCCACGCAAATCGTATTCGTCCCCGACATTGGCGGATATTCCACCTGCTCCATGATGACGAATCCCGCGTCGGCGCGCGGATCGGTCGGCGGCAAAATCAGATTGCAATTCGCGGCGGGATAGCCGCGCGGCTCGCGCAGCATTCGCTTGCGAAGATCGTCGCGATGTTGCTGCAAGAAATTCTTTTTCTCGAACATGGTCTTGCCCGGCACATCCAGCACGCCGCCGACAATCACGCGCCCGTGTTCGCCCGCCGCGTGCGCGTCCACCGCCGTAATCATATTTGTCAATCGCATTCCGTCTTCCTCAATCTGAAATCAAAAATCTGAAATCATAAATGAAAAGCCCCTCTCACCTCAAGGGCGAAAGGGACTCCGCGGTACCACCTTAATTCAGGTTGAAGGTTGAAGGTTAAAGGTTCTGGATTTTGCAACCTTCAACATTCAACTTTCAACCTCTCATCGTGCTGTAACGGGCTGACCCGGAATCAACTATTTCGCTTTCGCATTTCGCTGATTCAACTCCCCGGCGACCTTCAGTTTTCATTCCTGCGAGAGGCTTACACTCACCGACCTCTCTTCTCTATCAGTTCAGGAAACTTACTCCTCCGGTTCCTCGTCATTCAATTATTGTTTTGAATTATACCCACATCCACCTTCAGCGTCAAGCACTTTGACAAGTCGCGCCAAGATTCGTAAAATGTGTGTTGTATTCGCTTGGCGCTGTGGCGAAATTGGCATACGCGGCGGACTTTAATTGAGCACTGGGTCGGAAACGTCCCACGTGAATTCGGTCAAATTCGGGGAACCCTCTTCCTCAGCCGAGGAGTGGCAACCCCGAGCCAAGTGCGAGAGTACGAAAACTTTCGCAAAGGTGTAGAGACTTGACGGCTGAGACCTAAGGCGGACAGCTAGGGTCAAGAGAAAGTCCAGACTACAAATCCCGCATGATGCGCGGGAGTGGCGAAAGCCATAGTAGTAAGAAAATCCTCTGGGGTTCAGTCCTCGTGTGGGTTCGAGTCCCACCAGCGCCACACTTCTCGTTCGCAAGTTAGAAGGTTGGAACGGTGCACCGTTCCAACCTTCTAACCTTCAACCTTCAACCAGTTTTCCCGCCGCCCTTGCACGCGCCAACATACGCTCTGCTCCTTTCACAATCGGCATATCCACCATCTTGCCGTCCAGTGCGAATGCGCCCGCGCCCGCATTCTGATATTCTCGCGCGGCTTGCACCACGCGCTGCGCGTGTGTAATGGAATCCTCGTCCGGCGTGAATGCCTCTTGCACCGGCGCGATCTGATTGGGATGAATAATCTGCTTGCCGGCGAATCCCATTCGCGCGCCATCGCGCGCCGCTTCGCGCAGCGCGTCGAGGTCGCGAAAATCCACCGTCAAATAATCAATCGCGTCGAGTTCAAACGCGGCGGCGTGTGTAAGCACCGCGCTGCGTGCGTACAAAATTTCCGCGCCGTCGCTTGTCCGCGTCGCGCCAATGTCCGCCGCGAAATCTTCCGAGCCAAAGATCAACGCCTGCAAACGCGAGTCCGCGCCCGCGATCTGCGAAAGATTGATCACGCCGCGTGCGGTCTCGATCATCGCGAGCAAATAGATCGCGCCAAAATCAAGCCCATGCTCATTTTCAAAATTCGCAATCTCTGCGCTGACCCACTGAATTTCTTCGTCAGTCGTGATCTTCGGTATCACGATGCCGTCCGGTCGCGCGGGGAGAATCGCCGCGAGGTCATCCGCTTCGAGACCTGAGCCAATCGCGTTGATGCGCGCGAGTCGTTCACTCCGCCCGAAATTCAGCGCTCGCAATTTTTCTGCGACGATCGCGCGTGCCTCCGCTTTGCGATTTGTGGCGACGCCGTCTTCAAGGTCGAGGCAGACTGAATCCACATCTAGCGACGCGGCTTTTTCCATTTTCCGTATGTCGCTGCCGGGAGCGTACAACAGCGCGCGGCGCGCTCGCATCAGCCTTGCTCCTGTGGACGTTTGTGAAACATCACGGTACGCTCCAATTCGATCACCACCGTGTTGTCCTGCTTGCGCCCGATATGTTTCAGACGAACGATGCCGCGATCGGTTCGCGATTTCGATTCGCGTTTATCCAACACTTCCGTTTCGACGTGGATCGTATCGCCGTGAAATACCGGATTGGGTTGAATCACGCGGTCAAAGCCGAGATTCGCCACAATCGTGCCCTCAGTCAATTCGGCGACCGACAGTCCGACTACCAGACCCAGCACAAAAATACCGTTCACGACGCGCTGTCCGAATTGTGTCTGCGCGGCGAATTCGGCGTCAAGGTGCAGCGGTTGATCATTCATCGTCAGCGCGCAGAAAAGCACATTGTCCATCTCGGTCACTGTCCGACCAATCGGATGTCTTATCCGCGCGCCCACTTCCAGTTCTTCAAAATATTTTCCTGACATGATTTGCTCTTCTGTCACGGATGATCGACAACGAATGGCGATAGAGAACTTTCCGTCATCTGTCGTTCGTCCTCCGTCGCTTACTGAATTTCAGCCAGAACTTGATCGCGCTCGACGCTCTGTCCAACGACGACGTTGAGCTTGCTTACGATACCTTGACGCGGTGCTCGAATCCGCATCTCCATCTTCATCGCCTCTAGCGTCAGCAGTGTCTGCCCTTTTTGAATATGATCGCCTTCTGAAACTTGGACCGCGCGCACTTGCCCCGGCATCGGCGCGAGAATAATTCGCTCACCGCTAAGCGTGCCGCCGGCGTCGCGTCCAGCGCGCGCGCGCGGCGCGGGAGTCGAAAACACATGCGTTCGCCCGTCGAGATGAATCCAATCGCGCGTCCCATCATTCGCCCAGTACGCGCGCACGTGCCGATTCCCGATCACGAAGCTGAATTCACCCGGCTCCGATTTCAAAACGCGAATGTCGCACGATTCGCCGTTCGAGCGGACGCGAT
>JBBSHK010000048.1:0-10985 GCA_038253185.1 Anaerolineae bacterium
ATCCATCGCTCTATCGAATGCTGAACAACCTGACGTTTCAGGCGCCACAAAACTGCGCGGTAATCGAAGCGGCTAATTTGCCCAACTTTGACTATGACGATGTGTTTCGCGCGGTAAAAGAAGACCTGGATATGTCCGCAGACACTTACACGGCGATTGGTGTCCGTGCACGCGATTCCCTAAACCGATGGGCATCGGTGAAAAAATACGGGGCACTAAACGAACAGCGCCGCACGTTTTATCCGATCTTTGACTTTGACAAAACGCAGCTGCTCGACAGCTTGCATACCAGCGAAGTTAAACTGCCGCTCGACTATATGCTGTTCGGACGTTCTTTCGACGGCATAGACCATCGGTTTCTCCAACCACTGAAAGAACGGCTGCCAAAAGACTATGCCCGCATTCTTGAATTTTTTCCGCTTGCCGAACTTGAACTCGAACGCTTGAAATATCGAGCACACTATTACGGCGAATTTTCAGATGAATCATCCGAGGAGGCTCACAATGCCACTCGATCCTGACAACCTGCGCCTCGACTATGCTATCGCATCACTGCCAACTTTGCAGCTAGATGACGTGTCACCGCAGGTCGAGCGCGCCGCCGCGCTGCTCGACACAGGCGATCCAGCCAATCTTCCAACACCGAGCGACGCAACGGGCAACGCCGAACTTGACTCGTTATCCGAAATGTCAGAGGTGTTAACGGGCTTTAGAGAACGCGCCCAAGCCGAACAACAACGCTACTGGGACGCGGTGGACTCGGAATATTGGGTCGCTCTCTGTTTCCAGACACGAGAGCAAAAAGAAGAATTCTTGCAAAAACTTTCACTGTTGCCACTGGGCGACAAATATCTCGACGGCATGGCAGTGGCGCAAGTGCTCGGGATTACTCTTGAAGCACGTGTTCCACCTATGCCGCAAACGCGGCTGGGCGATCAAACGTGGATACGCCTAACCGACTCTCAATAAAGAAAGGGGGTGAGTCAAATGCGTAATAGAGCAGGTGTTGTCAGCCGCTTGCGCCAACGCGGTGGTCGCGCTGGTCGCGCCGGCGGAGCAGCAAGAGGTGGACGGGCAGCCGGTTCCCGCGGTGGCGGGCGATCTAGCGGTACCTAGTCCGACAGGGTGGTGGGGTGGGACTTAACACAATAGGAGCTTAACGCGGTTGAGTAACCGCACTAAAGTATCTTCGACACGACAGATATGGATTTACAACAGCAGCAAGCCAGTCCACAGCGTGTGGCAATTGCGGAACGCCGCATTATCGCGCTCGCGCTGCGTAAACAGGGCGGGTCCTATCGGCAGATCGCCGAGCAGATGCGCCGGATGGAGGGCATTTCTCCAAAATACTCGGAAGCGCAGGCGCACAATGACGTGCGCGGCGCGCTGCGCGAGCTCATCACGCGGATGGACGAAGCCGCGGAGGAAGTGCGCCGCCTCGAACTGGAACGGCTCGACGAGCTCTTGTCAGCATACTGGCACAGAGCCAAGACCGATCCGCAAGCCGCTCAGCTGGTCTTGAGCATTATGGGCAAGCTGGAAGTTTTGCGCGGACTGCCGACTGACAAGCGCCACGTCGAACTCAGCGGCAAAGACGGCGGCGCGCTCGTCTGGAAAGTGGTATATGACACAACAGAGGACGATTCACCTTCGCAATCCGAACCGCCATCCGCACCAGAAGGCATTCATTCAGAGTAAGGCGAAGCGCAAGGTGGTCCGCGCCGGACGACGCGGCGGAAAAACTGTCGGCGCGGCAACACTCGCGGTCAAGCGTTTTGTCGAAGGTCAGCGCGTGCTGTATGCCGCGCCGACCGAAGACCAGCTTACACGGTTCTGGTTCGAGGTAAACCGCGCGCTGCGTGAGCCAATCGAAGCCGGTGATTTGTACAAGAACGAGAACCTACATGTAATCGAAAAGGCAGGAACATTGCAGCGCATTCGCGCCAAGACTGCGTGGAATGCCGATACCCTACGCGGTGATTATGCCGATCTTTTAATTCTCGATGAATACCAACTGATGAATGAAGACGCATGGGAACAGGTCGGCGCACCGATGCTCTTGGACAATAACGGCGACGCAATATTCATCTATACCCCGCCGTCGGTGCGAATGCGGCAGCGCAGCAAGGCGCGCGACCCGCGCCACGCGTCCAAGCTTTTCAAAAGGGCACAAGTCGATACGTCCGGACGTTGGCAGGTCTTTTACTTTTCCAGTCACGACAATCCATTCATTTCCAAAGAAGCGCTCGCCGACATTACGCAGGATATGGGGCGGTTGGCGTATGAGCAGGAGATTCTTGCCGAAGACAAGGAAAATGTCGCGGGTGCGCTGTGGACACAGGACTTGATCGATTCGCTGCGGGTCGATTCGCCCCCCACTCTCACGCGCATTGTGGTTGCGCTCGATCCCGAAGCAACGTCGACCGAGGGTTCTGCTGAAACGGGTATCATCGTCGCGGGTGTGGGCATGTGCAATTGCAAAGGCGCACTGGCAAAGCACGGCTTTGTACTAGCAGACGAAACGCTGCGCGGCACACCAAACCAATGGGCAACCCGCGCCGTGAACGCTTACGAGGAATACAGCGCGGACCGGATCGTCGCAGAAGACAACAATGGCGGTGAGATGATCGAGTCGACGCTCAAGACCGTCAGCCGTGCCGCAGCGGTGAAGCGTATTCACGCCAGTCGCGGCAAGCAAACACGCGCCGAACCGATCTCGGCGCGCTATGAAAACAGGGAAGTGCATCACGTCGGCGTCTTTGGCGAATTGGAAGAGCAAATGACAAGCTGGGTGCCGGGCGATGAAAGCCCAGACCGCATGGACGCACTGGTGTGGGCGCTCACCGATCTCTTGCTCACCAGTCGCGGCGGCAAGGTCGTGACCTTCTGAATAAAGGGACAGAACCATGAACACAGACATCCAATCCGCGCTCAACTATTTCAATAGTCGCATCCACAACTATCAGCTGTATTACAATTATTACGAAGGTGACCACGCGCTCGCGTTCGCGACGGAAAAATTCCGCACCACCTTCGGCGGATTGTTCAGCGCGTTCGCCGATAACCTGTGCGCGATTGTGGTGGATTCGTTAGTAGACCGGCTGGAACTCGATGCTTTCGGCGTAGGCGTAAGCCCTGTGGGGTTCCGGGGCGCATCGGGCGGCGCGGGTGAGAACGACGCCAAGACCGTGCAAGCAGAAATCGAGCGCATTCAGGAAGAAAACTTTTTCGACGAACTCGAAGCCGAAACGCACAGCGAAGCCGCCAAGTGCGGTGACGCGTATGTGATCGTGTGGCGCAATGCGGATGACCGTCCGGCGTTCTATGTGCAATCGGCGGATCAATGCACCGTGTTCTATGATACCGAAAACACGCACCGGATAAATTGGGCGGCGAAGGTCTGGCAGCAGGATGATCTACTGTGGAGGATGACGCTCTATTATCCCGACCGCATCGAGAAATATGTGACCGATAAAAAGTTTCGCGGCGGACTGCCCGACCGCGCGCTAAGCTTCATCCCCTATGCCGATGAACCCGAAATTATGAACCCCTACGGGCGCGTGCCGGTATTCCATTTTGCCAACAACGCGTCGCTGGGCAAGCAGGGCAAATCAGAACTCAAAGATGTTGTGCCGCTACAAGACGCTCTGAACAAGAGCGTGGCGGATATGCTCGTGGCGAGCGAATTCCAATCGTTCAAACAACGGTACGCCATCGGCTTGGAAGTGGAAACCGATCCGGTTACCAAACGACCGATCGCCCCGATCATCAGCGCGGTAGATAGGTGGATTACGGCAGATGATCCGAACGTAAAGTTTGGCGAATTTGGCGAAACGAATCTACTGCCCTTCCTGGAGATGCAGGAAAAATTCCGTCTCGAAATTGCGCGCGTGTCAAAAACGCCGCTGCACTACATCGTGCCGTCCGGCGGCAGCTCGCCCTCGGGCGAGGCGCTGCGCGAGCAGTTGGGACCGTTCTTGAAAAAGGTGACGCGGCGGCAAGTGGCATTTGGAAACGTGTGGGAGCAGGTGTTTCAATTCGGATTACTCATTGCGAAGACCCAAGCCACTTTGCAGTCGAGATGGAAAGACCCCGCGCCGCGCTCGGAGATGGAGCGCGCGCAGCTATTAACGCAGAAGAAAACCTTTAACGTACCTGACGAACAGTTGTGGCGCGAAAGCGGCTATACCGAGCAGCAGATCACCGACTGGAAAAATTCGCCACTGGAGCAGGCAAAACTCGCGGCGCTGCAGTCCGCTTTTGCGAGCGGCGCGCCGCCGAATCCCACAAGGGGACGCGGAACACCAACAGGAGGCTAGTCAATGGAATTTCAAAGATTGTCGGAACACGTCGTACGCGTAGGACGCAAGAAATATGGTTTCGGTCGTATCGCGCGACCGGATGCACGCGACCAAAATTTTTTGATGCGGAGTTTCCTTGCCGCGCCGCCTACGCGTGATTCACACACTTGGTATTGCCGGTACGTGCTTGACCAGGGCGCAACGCCGCGTTGCGTGGGATATGCCGGAAAGAATTTTATGAATACTGCGCCGATCACCTCGCAGCGTCCGCCAAGCGCGAACGAACTCTACTCCGGCGCGCAAGCGTTCGACGGCGAGCCATTGCCACACGACGGTTCGGACGGACATGGGCTGATGAAGTACATGTTGTCGCGCGATCTCGTTCGCGGTGGCTATGTGTGGGCGCAGGACGCCAACGACGTACGCGAGTGGGTCTTGTCGCGCGGGAGTGTGTTGGTCGGCTCGAACTGGTATGACTCGATGTTCGAGCCGGACGGTCACGGCATTTTGAGCGTGTCAGGTCAAGTGGCGGGCGGACACGAATATTTGCTGATGGGCTATTCCGCCAAGCGCGAGGCATTCCGTCTCTTGAACTCGTGGGGCAAGAGTTGGGGACAGAATGGACGTGCGTGGCTAAAACTGTCTGACCTGCAGCGACTCTTGTCCGAAGCGGGAGATGCCGTGTCGCCGCTAGAGGTGGCGCGCGGATGAAGCGCACGCGGCGAACCAAAAGAGCATCTGCTAAGCGGAATCCAACACTAAAGATTCTCGGTATTGAATATCGCGTAACACATCCTAAGTGGATAAAAGACGACAACGGTGATCGCTCCAACTGGCTAGGCGCGCATACTGCCAGCAAGGGGCTAATTGAAATCCGCTCCGGTATGTGCAAAGAGGAGCAGGCGCTTACTTTGTGGCACGAAGTACTTCACGGGATCAGTCACCAACTAGACCTGCGGTTGACGGAAAGGCAGGTCAGCGCGCTCACGCCCGTGATCATTCAGGCGATGCGTGATAACAGAGAACTGAGAACAGAATGTCACAGAGCGAACACGAGCAAGCGGTCCAAGCGGCGTTAGATACCGTCAACGGACTGGACGACCTTTTCGGTGCGCTCGGCGCGCCCGACGATGATACGCGCGGCGTCTATGCGGCATACTATCTCGCCTTCGCCGCGCTGATAGATTCGCTGGACAATCACACCCAGACGCGAGCAATTCTCAAGCGACTCGACGACACTGTGCGCGCGCTGGTCGAACGAGAACTCAAGCGCGCGTTGCGGCTCGGCGAATATCAGGCGCGGGAAGAGATACAAATCTATGACCTAAACCTTGCTCGCGAGCGCGCGGCAGCGGGACTGCTTTTGCTCGTAGCGGCACTCGACGCGATTCGGGCAGAACTCGAATCACAGATTGCCAAGGTGAACGCGTTGGCGCTGAACGGAATTGCCGATCCCGATCTGGTGCTGGGCGACGGCGGTCGCGTGGGGATACTCCGACCGAGCGCGGTGGTCGGTGAAACAACGCAATGGCTCACTACGCTCACACACCGCGCGCGCAACGAGATGTTGATGAATGCGGATGGTGAATTCTTCAAGCAAGCGGTAGCAGTAGTTGACGCGCGTACGACCGATTGCTGCTTGCAAGTACACGGACAAGTGGTCGCGCTCGATGCGGATTTCGATTTGAAGGGCACGCCGCGCTTTGCCGACCAACTGCCCTATCCGCCGTTTCACTGGTGGTGCCGGACGGGTGTGGTGCTGGTGCGCGCGGAAGATATAGATGATTCCGTGACGCGGCGGATGCTGGTCGAGGCGAATCAGGAAGTACGGGCGAGGAATACACGCGGCGAGCCGGTTGTGGCGGTGGCGTGACCTTCGGAACATTCCTATAGATGAGACATAAACCTCAGGAATTTCCAAATAAATTTACCGGAAGCGGCAAAAATATAGACACAGACCCCTTGACAGCCGCATCATCATCTGATATATTGAACACAAGTTCTACTGACGGCGAGTCAGAGTTTCGCGCGTTTATGCGCGAGTACTTACAGAAACGCTATCAGTCATTACGACAAGAGACTGCCTGGATCGAAAAAGCGCTCGGCGTCGGCATTAGGCGAAAACGCGACCAATGCCCGCACTGCGGTAAGGCAATCTCGCTTTAACTCATTTTTATAGTCGGTCAATGCGCGTAGAGCGCCTCGACCACATCAGTTCAAACCAATTGGCTTGAACGGGTGTGGTTTTTTATTTACGTAACGCCTGCGGTAAAGGCGGGAGGGATCACTGTGCTTACCAATAAATATTTTCGTATCTGGTTCGATGCCGCGAACGACGGCGGCGGCAACGGGAGCGGTGAAGTGCAGCGGGACTCAGCTGCTAACCGCGAGAAAACATTCACGCAAGCGGAGCTCGACCGCATCATTGGCGAGCGAGTGCCGCGAGCGGAACAGTCGGCAGTCAGCAAGCTACTTGAAGGGCTCGGCGTCAAAACCCAAGAGGAATTGAAGAATGCGCTGGGCGAATTCAAGAAATTGCAAGCGGCAGAGCGTACTGAAACACAGCGCTTGCAGCAGGAACAAGAACGCCTGAAACAAGAGGCGGAACAATTCAAGACAGAACGCGACGACCTTGAGCAGCAAGTCCGCCAGCTCAGGGCAGAGCAACTGGCTTCACGCGCGGGTGCGGTCTATCCCGATTTGGTAGCGGCAAAGATTCCAGTCGAAGCGCTGGACGACGAAAAAAAGTTGAATGCCGCGATCGAGAATTTACGAAAGGAATATCCGGCTCTGTTCGGCTTGACGCGCAGTTCTGCCGACGGTGGTGAGGGCAACAAAAACGGACGTCGCAACGACGCCTCGATGAATGCCCAAATCCGTCATATGGCGGGGCGCGGCTAATAAAAAAGGAAAAAAGATATGGCTTACTCTAATATTATCTCGCGCAGTGAGGCGCAGGCGCTCATCCCCGAGGTAATTTCAAATGATGTCTTAAAAGGCGTGGCGAGTGAATCAGCGGCGATGGCGCTGTTTCGCCAAGTGCCGATGGCGACAAATCAGACGCGCATGCCTGTGCTCTCGGCGCTGCCCGTCGCCTACTTTGTTTCGGGTGATACCGGTCTCAAGCAAACGACCGAAGTCAACTGGAGCAATAAATACCTGAACGTCGAAGAACTCGCGGCAATCGTTCCGATCCCGCAGGCGGTGCTCGACGACACCCAATTCGACATCTGGGGCAACATCAGTCCGCTGATGCAAAATGCGATTGGGCGCGCGCTCGACGCGGCGGTATTTTTCGGAACGAACAAACCGTCGTCCTGGCCCAGCGATCTTGTAACCGCGAGTATCGCGGCAGGCAATGCCATCACGCGCGGCGCCAATGCTGCCGCGGCGGGTGGCATTCTCGGCGATCTGTCGGATTTGTTCGCGACGGTCGAAGCGGACGGCTTTGATGTGACCGGACTGGTAGCGCACACCGCGTACAAAGGTCGCTTGCGCCAAGCGCGTGGCACGACCGGCGATCCGCTGGCAGAAGACCTGACGGGTGCCGCTGCGCCCAGCATCTACGGCGCAGCTCCAGTTTTTCCGCTGCGCGGTTTGTGGCCCACGGGATCGGGCGCGGCGGAAGCAATTGCAGGTGATTTCACGCAGGGCATTCTCGGCGTGCGCCAAGACATCACCTACAAGATCCTGGATCAAGCGGTGATTCAGGACGCGACCGGCGCGATCTTGTTCAACCTCGCGCAGCAAGATATGGTGGCAATGCGTGTGGTCGCGCGCTTTGCGTTTCAAGTGGCGAACATCACCAACTATGACCAGCCGACGGATGCGAACCGCTATCCGTGGGGCGTGCTGCGCGCACCATAGGGCGCAGCTACACAAACAAGTATTCAATTCGGATTCAGGGCGTGGACTAGCGCCGCGCCCCTTGGAGGAATTCTAATGGCAACACCAAGTGGAATGGCTCCTTTGACGCTCAAGCTCACTTCGCAGATCGATGCGGTCGGGGCGGGCGCTGATACGGTCACGATCATCGGCATCGTGCCGGGGGCACCGGGTACGGTCTATACCGTCACCGGAGTCAAGTATTCGCCGGTCGCGGCGATCACCGGTGCCAACACGAACACGCGTTCGCACAACGTCACCGATCGCGGAGCGGACGGCTTGGGCACGACCAACGTGGCGACGCTGCAATACAACTCTGGCGTCAATGCGGTAGCCGACACACCCAAGACGATCACTTTGAATGTCACGCCCGCGAATCTCGATGTGAACGCGGGAGACGAGCTCACTTTTGAATCAACGCACGTCGGTACGGGCATCGCAGACCCGGGCGGTCAGGTTGAAGTAACCCTGAGTCGCGCCTAATGCCATTCCCAAGCGGCTATACGCCAACAGCAGAGGACCTGCGCGCCGAAACGTATCGCGCGCAATGCGCTGCGCTCAAGACATACCTGATCGCGAAACGCATTCAACTGTATGGCTCGCCTGCGGCGCGTACCCGCGTGTGGAACGAATGGCTACCGCAAATACCAGACCAATGGAAAGATCAAGGAGAAATGTGTGATGACGAAATCAGACGAGAAGAAACCGACAAACAAATCCCGTGATGCCGAGAAGCTCGACGCGAGCGCGGACGCGGGGCAGGCACAAGTACAAGCGCAGATGGATACGGCGACCGAGCAGGGCTATCACGGCATAAAGGTCGATCCGACCCCGGACGCGCACTACACCGTTGAAGGTGTTACCAGCGGCAAGCCGACGCCCGAGACCGATCCCGCACTCGCGGCGCAAGCTAAAGCCAGCGCCGCAGCGGGGACGAATCCTAAAGCAGGGTGACGAGGTAAATCAATGGCAAAACCCAAGCGCGGTATCCACCTAACCAAAAGCGGAAAGCCGAAGAAGGGCGTGATTCCACCGCAGTTGAAAGCCCATCTGTTCAAGAAGCGCGCCGCGCGCGGCAAGGCACGTTCCAGCGCCAAAAAGACGGGCACGATGCCGGCTGGACTCGCGGCGTACTTGGCGAAGAAGCGAACTCCCTCGAAGGGGAAAAAGGGTAAGCGGTAACGTTCGATGGCACTCACGCGCGCCAATGTGGAAGCCCTCGTCATTCGTCGGGTGGGCAAGTTGCTCGCCGCGGCGGGACTGGACGGGGCAACGGTAAGCGGAGCGAATGCCGACCTGAACGACCCGCTCGGCTATGCCATTCGCAAGCTCGGCTACACGGTCACGACCGTCAACGCGGTGGCGGACGCGGACGTGGCGCTCGTCACCACCGCCGACTACGACAGGCTTTTCGACCTGACCGAGTTGCGTGCGCTGGAAAATGCGCTCGGAAATTACGACGCGGTGAACTTGCGGGTCGGTCCGCGTTCTGAAGATTTATCACAGCTTGGCGCGCAACTGCAAAAAATGATCGACTCCAAGCGTACGTATATTCAAAACGAATACGGCGTGCTGCTCAACAAGGGACAGCTTAAATCTATACAGGTGGATACGCCGCGCAGGGGCACAATCCCCTATCGGACATTCTAATGCCTGCCTTTGCCAAAGAAGCAACCATCGCTTGCAGTACCAAACGGTCGGCGGTGAACTCGAATACGAGTAAAGCTCCCACGCCGGCGCCGTACCTGGCGAATCTCAAATGCACGCCGCTCGACCCGGTGTTCGACGACATCCGTGAACGGGCGATGGTCGAGACGCCATACGTGATGTTGCAGACCTTTATAGAGGGTGACCGCGATATTCTTCCGGGCGACGCGCTGGTGGTGGGCGGCAAGGACTATCCCATCAAATCGTGTGTGAAATGGGACTGGCGCGGCAGTAGGTACTTGCATCTACAACTAGAAGACTTGAAAAGCTGAATGGCGACGAACCGGAAAGCATTGCGAACTGCGTTGGCGGACTTGTTGCGAAACAACGTCACGAGCGCCCAATTGGTCTCCAAGTACGAGATCGAGGACCCGCAGCAGCAGTCGCCGGTGATGTGGATCGAGAGTATAGATACACCACAGAGCACGCGCCTTACACAAAGCTTTACGGATGAAGAATTCCGCTTCGGGATTCACGTCTTGGTGCTCTACTCCGATCCCAACGCGACGCCGACGCCCTATGTATCACTCAACTCAGATGATACCAAAGACGACATCGAAGCGCAGGTTCGCGAAACGTTGTTCTCGAATTGGGTCAGCCCGAACTGGCAGCAACTAGCGCATCGCGGTTCGAGCAAGCAAATGAACTCGAATCTGGGCGGCAAAGAATACAAACACGAACTGATTGTTGTGTCGATCAAACCCTGATGGAAGTTATTCAAGATTTGTCTCAGCTCGACGGGCTAATGCAAGCTTTCGCGAATGCGCCGGAGATTTTTCAAGAAGAAGAGGAAGTCGCGATGCGCGAGACGGTCGAGGAAGCGCGCGACCACCTTGCCGCCTATCCGCCGCAGCAGCACAAGACAAGGCGCGAAGTCTATGGCACGCCCTTCAAGAGTGGGCGGCAGCGTCGCTTTTTCTTTGCCGCGCTGAAAAGCGGTGAAATTGTCGTGCCATACCGTCGTACAGGAGAACTGGGCAAGTCGTGGCGGACAGAGATCAATTCATCGGCAAATGCGGTGAACTCAACCGCCCAAATCATCGGACGGGTGTTCACACAGCTGCCCACAGCGAAATATGTGCAGGACGCGAA
>JBBSHK010000049.1:0-10928 GCA_038253185.1 Anaerolineae bacterium
CTCATTTCAAAAACCCGATTAGGTGCGGGAGACGAGCGAAAATCACAAAGCGCAGCGTAATTTCCGTTAAGAAATTTCATTTTTGAGATGAGTTGGTGTCACACATTAGGAGTTATCGAATCAAAAAACTTTTCATTCTATTCATCGCGATCACCTCGTTGGCTTTGCTTGCCGCGTGCGGTGGGGGTCCAGGACCGAGCGGCTGGTCCGGCGCGACGGTCGGCAATCAGATGGTTTATTTTGGCGGCACGAACGGCAAGCTCTACGCGCTGGACGCGAACACCGGAGAGAACAAGTGGCAATTCGCCGGAGAAAAAGACAAGCCTCTGATCAGCATTTACGGACAGCCCGCGCTCGAAAACGGTCATCTGTATTTTGGCGCGTATGACGGAAATCTTTATGCGCTGGACGCGGCGAAGGGTAATTTGGAATGGAAATTCCCCGCGGCAACCAACCTTGACCAGCGCGGAATCGTGGCGAGCCCCGTTGTAACAAACAGCGTGATTTATTTTGGCGCGAACGATCACAATTTTTACGCGGTCGACGCGGCGAACGGCACGGAGAAATGGCATTTCAAAACGGGCAATAAGATTTGGAGCGATGCGGCGTTGGACAGCCAGACAATCTATTTTGGATCGCTCGATCACCATCTCTACGCGCTCGATCTGAACGGCAGCAAAAAGTGGGATTACGATGCGGGCGGAATTATTGTGACGCGTCCGCTCGTCGCGAACAACGTGGTGTACTTTGCGGCGCTGGAAAAAGTTCTGGCGCTCGACGCCGGCACGGGCGCGGTCAAATGGCAGCAATCGTTAAGTTCTGGAAATTGGGTGTGGTCGAATCCCACGTTCAAGGAAAATGTGATTTACTTTGGCAGTCTCGGGGGACAGGTCGTCGCCTTTGATGCGTCCAGCGGCGCGCTCAAGTCGCCACAACTTTTTAAAGCAGAGGGTCCTATCCGCTCGGCGATTATGCTTAGCGATTCGACCGGTTTCTTTGGCGCGGAGGATCACAAGGTCTATGCGCTGGACGTGAGCAACGGGCAACTGCGTTGGAGCTTCACCACGACCGGTTCTGTTTTTGCGACGCCGACCGTGGACCGCGATACCGTTTACGTCAATTCGCAATCGAATGCCTTTTACGCGCTGAATGCAGCGAACGGCAACCGCAAGTGGGCGGTCGATTTGAGCAAAGACCCTGTGGAGAAGCTACCCTAAATATCCCACATTTTGGCTGTGTTGCTGCTACAGCTTATACCACATTGCTATGTAATGCTCACTCTGATCAGGGGCGGGATCGGTTCAGAAAGAGAGAAAACGAATGGAAATTATCGGACATATTGGGGACATCCTTATCTTCACGCCGATGGTGAATGGGTTGCTGTTGATCTACAGCGTGATTCCCAACTATGGCTTGTCGATCATTTTGTTCACGCTCGCCATCGCCCTGCTCACGATGCCGTTGCGCATCAAATCCCAGCACGCGATGAAAGAGCAGCAACTCAAGACGGCGGCGCTCAAGCCCAAACTGGATGAGCTCAAGAAAAAGTACAAAGACAATCCGCAGCAAATGCAAGCGGCGCAGATGAAACTGTATCAAGAAAATGGAATGGCGAATCCGATTAATTCGGGCTGCTTGCTGCAACTGTTGCCGACAGTTTTTTTGATCGGTCTCTACAACGTGGTCACGAGTGTGATGGGCGACAAGCCGGAACAACTGCTGCAACTCTCGCAGCGCCTTTATCCCTTCTTGCCTCAACTCGGGCGGTTGGCGCCGGTGGATCCAAATTTCTTCGGCTTGAATCTGGCGGTGTCGCCGCAAGCGCAGGGCATCGTTATTACGGTGGTCATCGTGGCGCTCGTAGTCGGCTCGCAATTCGTGCAGCAGAGAATGATGACCCTGCCGACGGCGAGTCTTGACCCGCAGCAAGCACAAATGAATTCATCGATGCAGTTGATGATGCCACTCTTCTTCGGCTGGATCGTGCTGGGCGCGCCGACAGGACTCTCGCTCTACTGGATTACCTTCGGGCTGATTGGCATCGTGCAGCAATATTTCACCAGCGGCTGGGGCAACTTGTTCGGCACCCCCGCGGCGCAAAAGCAAATGGCAAAGCCGAAAAAATCAGACTCCACAATTCAAATAAATGCGGATGGGAATGGGCACGACAATGGTCGCGAGTTGCAACGGACTGCGCCCGTCAACACTTCATCCGGCTCCAAAAAGGGAAAGAAGAATCGTGCAAAAAAGTCTTGAAGTTAACGGACGAACGGTCGAAGAGGCGATTAACAAGGGTCTGGCGGAACTGGGGCTTACCCGCGATCAGGTCGAGATCGAATTATTGAACAGCGGCTCACGCGGACTGTTGGGCATCGGCGGCAGCGAAGCGCTCGTGCGTTTGACGCCGCGCGAGACCGAAACCGCGGGGGAATTTACCGGCACCGTCTTTACACCACCCCTCAAACAGGTCTCCACCCAAGAAGCACCTTCGCAAGTCACGTCCTCCACTGCGGAGCCGCAAGAAGCCTCTGCTGTGGCGAAAGAGACACTTGAAACTCTTTTGCGCGGGTTGGGCATTCGCTCTCAAGTCGTCGTGCATCCTGGCGCCGAGAATGATGACGCGCCCGAATTCGTGCTCGATATTGTGGGCGCGGACTTGGGCATTCTCATTGGACGACGCGGCGAGACCCTGCGCGATCTTGAATACATCGCGCGCTTGATTGTTTCGCAAAAAATTCACCACTCAGTTCGCTTTGCGCTCGATGTGGAAGGTTATCGCGCCCGCCGCGAACGCGTGCTCAAAGAATTGGCAAAACGAATGGCAGACCGCGTGCGTCAGAACCGACAGCCAATTACGCTGGAAGCGATGCCGCCGAACGAACGGCGCATTGTGCACATCACCTTGCGCGAGCATCCCACTGTCAAGACACAGAGCATTGGCGAAGGCGATCACCGCCGCGTCATGATCCTTCCAAAGTAAAGAGTGCTGAGGACTGAGCGCAGAGTGCGATATTCTGCATCGTAGTACTCAGTCCTGAGTCCTCATCGCCCAGCGCTCCTTTGCATCCTGACTTTGTCATCATCGGCTCGATAACTCGTGACGAACGCCCCGGCGGTTTTGTGCTCGGCGGCACTGTGACCTACGCCGGTATCACCGCGCGCAATCTCGGTTACCGCACCGGCATTCTCACTCGCGCTGCGGATAATCTTCCAACTCCCGATCTTCTCAATCAAATAAAAGTGGTGCGTCTTCCTGCCTCCGAGACGACGACGTTTCGGAATATCTACGTTCAGGGCAAACGCCAGCAATTTGTCCTCAGCACCGCTGGAGCAATTAGTGTCGACGATGTACCGAGTGATTGGCGCGACGCGAAAATTGTACTGCTTGGTCCTCTCGTCGCGGAAGTCGAAAGTGAAATGGCGCGCGCCTTCAGTCCACAAACGCTGATCGGTGTCGTGCCGCAAGGTTGGATGCGGCAATGGGATGAGACGGGACGCGTGCGCCCGCGCGCGTGGAGCGAGGCGGAAGAAATTCTCCCGTATGTTCGTGTGCTCGTCCTCAGTGAAGAAGACCTCGGAGAATTTACAGAGCGGTTGCACGGGTACATTGCGCTCGCGCCCATTGTAGTCCTCACGCGCGGTTCGCAGGGCTGTACCGTTTACGAGCGCGGAAAAAAACTATTTGACTCGCCCGCTTTCGCCGCTAACGAATTTGATCCGACCGGCGCGGGCGATGTGTTCACGGCAGCGTTCCTCATTCGTCTGTATGAAACGGAAGACGTTAAAGAAGCCGCCCGTTTTGCCAACTGCACCGCGTCATTCGCAGTCGAGGCGGAGGGCACCGCCGCGATCCCCACGCGAGCGATGGTAGAAGCTCGTCTTCAAGCTGCGGCTTCTAGCTAACACTTGCGATTACTCGCCATTCCATTCGACCTATTTCACGTCCAAGAGCAATCTGCTGATGTTTGCAGTACCTTGCTATGTCTTTCTATTTGCTGCGTCCTCTTGCGCGTAATTGCACAAAGAACCCCTTACCGGCAATCTTTCGCCTCGTACTTGCATATCTGAATCGAGAGTAATCATTGCGCCCGCGCGCGCCTTACGTTATAATACGCGCACCTACGGCTCGTCGTAGTCACCTTCATTTATGACCACCATATATGCCTTTGCCAATCAAAAAGGCGGCGTGGGCAAGACCACAACCGCTGTGAACCTGGCGGCGTTCTTGGCTCTGCGCGATGCGAGCGTGCTGCTCGTCGATCTCGACCCTCAGGGTAACGCCACGTCCAGTCTTGGCGTCGAGCGCTTTGCCCTCTCGCATTCAATTTACCAGTCGCTGATCAACCACGTTCCTGTGAATGGAATTATTCTCCCGACCAAAATATCCAAGCTCGCGCTCGCCCCATCGACCGCGCCGCTCGCGGCGGCAGAAGTCGAGCTTGCTTCAATTCCGGATCGTGAACATTTGCTTTCCGAAAAATTGAGAGATGTGTCAGCCGGGTACGATTACATATTTGTTGACTGTCCGCCGTCGCTCGGCTTGTTGACCGTCAACGCGCTCACCGCGGCAGACCGCGTAATCCTCCCCGTCCAATGTGAATATCTCGCGCTCGAAGGTCTGGCGCAATTGATGCACACCCTCGCGCTCGTCCAAGAAAATTTGAACCCGCGCCTGCAGCTCTTCGGACTGGTGATGACGATGTACGATTCGCGGATGCGGCTCGCGCAACAGGTCGTTGAGGAAGTCAAGAAACATTTTCCCGATCAAGTTTTCCAGACGCTGATCCCGCGGAGTGTCCGCGTCGCGGAAGCGCCAGGCTTCGGCGAGCCGCTCGCGACTTTTGATCCGTACTCACGCGGCGCGCAGGCATACGCGCAGCTCGCGCAAGAATTTTTGGAGCGGGAACAAAAGCAAACTGCCGAGCGCGCAGCGCGCATCGCCGACGAAGAACAACCTTCGGTGATGAGCCATATGCCATACGCGGTAGGCGAGGCTTCGGAGGTACTATGACCACAGCAACGAAACACGGACTGGGGCGCGGCTTGGGCGCGCTGATTCCGCCCGCTGAATCTTCGATTCAGCACGAATCGGGCATTCAGCAGGTCGCGCTCGCGCAAATCGAGCCGAACCCGCGACAGCCGCGACGCGAAATTAAATCGCCGGCATTGGAAGAATTGGCAGCGTCCATTCGCGAGCATGGTCTATTGCAGCCGCTGCTGCTCACGACCGCACCGAGCCACGACGGCCCCAACTCTTCGCTTCGCTCCGAGAGCGTTGGGACAAGTCCGCGCTATCAATTGATCGCGGGCGAGAGGCGCTGGCGCGCGGCGCAGCTCGCGGGACTGCAACACGTACCCGCGATCGTGCGCGGCACTACGCCGCAGGAGATGTTGGAACTCGCGCTGGTGGAAAATATTCAACGCGCGGAATTGAACCCGCTGGAAGAGGCGGAGGCGTATCACCAATTGATGCAAGACTTTCATCTCACGCAAGAGCAGGTCGCGCGCAAGGTCGGCAAAGATCGCACGACCGTCGCCAACGCGCTGCGCTTGCTCAAGTTGCCGGACGCGCTCAAAGCCGCCGTCGCCGAGGAACAAATCACCGAAGGTCACGCCCGCGCGCTGTTGCAATTGAACGACGAGCAGAAACAACACGCGCTGCTGAAAATCGTCGTTGAGAAAAATTTATCCGTTCGCCAAACCGAAGAACTCGTTCGTCGTACCTTCGAAAATGCGTCCACCACCGCGCGCCGCAGCGGGAACGCGCGTCAAGTGCCGGCAGAAACCCGCGCGTTGGAAGAAGATTTTCGCCGCGCGCTCGGTACAAAAGTAGAGCTTTATCGTTCCCATAAGGGCGGCAAGGTCGTGATCGAATTTTACTCCGAAGAAGAACTGGATACGATCTACAGGAAAATAGTTCGGTGATTAATTTGTCTTCTCCGCCGCGCGTGCTATAATTTTTCCGTTTGAATTTGGACGCGGATACATGCGGAATTTAGAATATACCTATATCTATGTCCCCAGCTCTCAGGTGAATTGAATGCTTCCGATTTTTCCATTTACAGCCATCGTCGGTCAAGACCGCATGAAACGCGCCTTGGTGCTCAACGCCATCAACCCGCTGATTGGCGGCGTATTAATTCGAGGCGAACGGGGAACCGCCAAATCAACCGCCGTGCGCGCGCTCGCCGCGCTGCTGCCCGAAATCGAGACGGTCGAGGGCTGCCGCTTTGGCTGCAACCCGCGTGACACTCACAAATGCGACGAGTGCACCGAGCGCGAAGCACGCGGCGAGATACTCACGACGACGCGCCGACGCGTGCGCTTGGTCGATTTACCGGTGAGTGCGACCGAAGACCGCGTCGTGGGTACGCTCGACATTGAGACCGCCATCAAACGGGGCGAAAAGAAATTCGAGCCGGGCGTTTTGGCGAATGCGAATCGCGGAATTCTTTACGTCGATGAAGTGAATTTGCTGGACGATCACGTGGTTGATCTGCTGCTCGATTCCGCCGCGATGGGCGTGAATGTGGTCGAGCGCGAGGGCATTTCATTCCAGCATCCCGCGCAGTTCGTACTCGTCGGCACGATGAACCCGGAGGAAGGCGAATTGCGTCCGCAACTGCTCGACCGCTTTGGACTCGCGGTGGAAATTCGTGGCATTCCTGACCCTGAGCAGCGCGTCGAAATTCTCGAACGACGACTCGCCTTCGAGGGCGACCATACTGCCTTTGTTGACGAATGGCGGACGGCGGAAGCCACGCTCTCAAAAGAAATCGAAAGCGCCCGCGAGATTTTACCAAAGATCAAACATTCCCACACCGACCTCTACGCGATTGCCGAACTGACGTCCGGGCTGGAAGTCGATGGACATCGCGCCGACCTCGTGATTCTTAAAGCCGCCCGCGCGCACGCCGCGCTTTCCGGTCGCGACACCATTAACGAAGAAGACATTTTGCTCGCGGCGGAACTCGCTCTGCCACATCGCTTAAAGCGCAAACCGTTCCAGGATGTCGAGGTGCGTTTCGAGCAACTCGAAAAACAGCTCGAAAAATCGCGTGAAGGGCTGCAATCGGAAGGGCAACCGCGCGGCGAGCAAAAGCAAGACGTAAAAAAAAAGCGTCCCTAGCCGCTGACCAATCCTCCGAGCAAACGCCTTCGCCGAGCGAGCAATCGGTGCAAGGACAGGGACACGATCCCTCCAAGCCATCGCCGCGTCCTGCCGACCGCCCGACCTCCATCGGCGACACCTTCAAACCACAAAAGCTCCAGACTCCCATCGATAAAATGGCTCGCAAGAGCGCGGGCAAGCGCTCGCGCACGCGCACCGAACGCAAGCGCGGACGCTATATTGGCTCGCGCGAGATGGGCGCCGACAAGACCGACATCGCCTTCGATGCCACCTTCCGCGCCTCCGCGCCGCACCAACTCTCGCGTCAGCGCGACGATGTGGCGCTCGCGATTGAATCCCAGGATCTTCGTAAAAAAGTGCGCGTGCGCCGCGCGGCGAATTTGATTCTCTTCGTCGTCGACGCCTCGTGGTCGATGGCGGCGGCGGAGCGCATGATTGCGACCAAAGGCGCGATTATGTCGCTGCTGGTCGATGCGTATCAAAAGCGCGACCGCGTGGGTCTCGTCGTTTTTCAAAAGGAAGAAGCGCACACGGTGCTGCCGCCGACATCATCGGTCGAACTCGCGCAAAAAGCCTTGAAGGATGTGCCGGTCGGTGGCAAGACGCCGCTCAGCGCCGGGCTTTTGCTGGCGCACCAGATTCTCATCCGCGAAAAAGTGCGCGATCCCGAAGTGATGCCGCTGATGATTGTGGTCACCGACGGCGCGGGCAACGTGTCAATGACCGACCTGCCGCCGCAAGAAGAGGCGCACCGCATCGCCGCGATGATCAAAAAAGCAGACTTGCGCTCGATTGTCATCAACACGGAGCACGAAGCGTTTGATCGCGGACTCGCGGCGGGACTCGCGGAAAAATTGGGCGGGAGTGTGTATACGCTCAAGCAATTGCGCGCGGAGGAGCTGTACGCGCGGGTGAGGGAGAATCTAATGCCAAAGTGAGATAACGCTGTCAACGGATGGGAAACGAATAAACGGATAAGGCGACACGTATTGATCCGCTTATTCGTTCGCGCAGCATCTGTTGACTGTTTCACGTAGCACTGAAACAAACGTTCGGAACTAATGTTCATTCCCAATATATAGCAAAAATGAGTATTAATGAGCAACGTATTCTTTCAAGTGCAAGACATAGCATCTCGACAAAATGAGTGAATCCAAACCTCTCATCATGGACTATGAAGGCTCGCGCTGGCGCGAAGAGTTTTGGCGCGGGCGCGAGTACGAAGACCGCGCGGAACGGATCGCGCTCTCACATCTTTTGCCTCCGCGCGGAAAACGCATCGTCGAGATCGGCGCGGGCTTTGGGCGGCTCGCGGATTTGTATCGCGGCTATCAGCAGATCATTCTGCTCGATTACGCGCGCTCGATGCTAAAGGACGCGCGTGCGCGGTGGGGCGATGACCCGCGTTTTATTTTCGTCGCCGCCGATTTGTACAACCTGCCGTTCGCCGATGACGCGCTCGATACGGCGGTAACCGTGCGCGTGCTGCATCACGTCGTGAATATTCCGAACGCGTTTGGAGAAGTCGCGCGAGTCGTACGCCCGCGCGGAACTTATGTCACCGACTTTGCGAACAAGCGCCATCTCAAAGCGATTCTGAAATACTATTTATCTCACATCCTGCGCCGAGCGAAGAGCAACGGAGCGGAGTCGAAGGACGCATCTCCATTTTCTTTAGAATCGTACGAGTTCGTGACGCTGAACTATGATTACCATCCGGCTTATATCAGCCGAGAATTAACCCGCGCCGGTTTTCAGATTCACGACTCGCGCGCCGTTTCAACCTTTCGCGTCGGCGCGCTCAAGCGCGCGCTTCCGGCAACCGTGCTCGCCTCAATGGACGGACTGATCCAACATCCAACCTCGAAGCTCCAAATCTCTCCTAGTATTTTTCTCCGCGCCGAAAATGAAAAATTCGGCGTGCCACATTTGAATTCCACGTTGTGGCGGTGCGTAAATTGCCACTCGACACAAATGATTGAGCAGTCCGATCCTGCGGGGCTGCTGTGCGAGACCGACGGCAGCTTTTATCCGCGCGTCGATGGTATTTACGATTTCAAAATAACTGGAGCATAGCGAGCCGCGCTTGACGACACCCATTCCTCAGCGAACTCTGCGTGAGATTCAAATAGAACCGATCCGCTTCGAGGATTCGCGCGTTCACATTGCGTGGAGGGTCAAGCCGGAGACAGCGCTCTACAAACAGAATCACTTTACGCTCGATTTCGGTGACGCGCTCGACCCGCGCGAGCTGCTGTGTGAATTCACCCGCCGCCCCTTGTTGGTCAATACCGTTTCGCCGGGATATTTCAAAGACCATACCTCGCGCGCACGCGAACAGGTGACGCGCGCGATCGTCCAACGGCGCAACTGCGAGCTGATCGAGGTCAAGAGTGATTTTCGCAGCAGTTGGCGCGTGCTGCATTCGCGCGAACTGGGGTATGCTCAAACGGTCAATGAACTATGCGACGTCTTTCTGTATACGAGCAATTTTTTGGCGCTGGCTGCAAGTCGCGGCATGCGGAATATTTTTCAAGCCTCTGACGTTTTGCAAGTGGTGATCGACACCTCCAAGCAGGCGACGGCAAAGGGACTCAAGCCCGACGACGTGATGGACAATTCACTCGTGAAAGAACTGGACGACAGCAGCTTTATCAACGCGCTCTATAAATAAAAAGTCGCAGACGCCGCGTTCGGTCCTCATAAGAATGCTCGCGCTCCTTTTAATGCGCGATAAATAACAGAGCAGTCCGATTCTCCCGGACTGCTCTGTCAAATCGACGACAACTTTTTATCGCGCGTCGCGGCTTTACGATTTTAAAAACTCTTCACCGGACAACGACTGTTTTTTTTCGCGCGCTTAGCGGATGCGCGTGTCGGTGCGGCGCGTCGAGGTCACTCCAGTGCGCGTCTCGCTAAAGAGCAGCGCAATAGTTTTGTAGATGACCCACGCCAGCAGGGCATAGACAATCATCGCCACGAGCGCCGTCGTTTCAAACACGCTGCCCTCAAAGCGCGGCGAGCCGAACAGTCCGATGAATGGCGCCATCAAGGGACCCGTGAGTCCGTAGATGAACTGGGCAAAGCCCGCGCCGGCATTCGCGCCCAGCAAGCGCAGCACAAAGCGAATCGCGATCAGTCCATCGACAATGCCGAGCAGCAAGGCAATCACCTGCCACGTGCGGTAGAGTGCCCAACGCCGCGCGGCATACGGATCGACGGTGACTTCCTCGACGCTTTGGCTCGCCGTGGACACCGGCGCGGCGACAACGCCCGGCGTAGTGACCACCGTAGTCGGCGGCACCGGCGCGACCGGCGTCACACCCGGCGTGGTCGTCGTCGTCACAATTGTTTCTTCTCGTCTTTCTTCCATTTTCTTTTCCTCCTTCTCTCAAAGAGAACGAGGCGGAGAGTAGTATGTGATTACTTGGCGCGCTCAAACATTCTTGAGAATGCCTTCCATCTCCGCCTGCGTGAACGCGCGCAGCGTGATCGTACGAATATTGCCGCGCACTCCGCCGGCGAGGAGAAAGCGACTGGCGGTTTCATCATCCGGCGCTTCAAAAACCATCACCGCGTCGTACTGTCCCATTGTCCACCATTCGCTGAGAATCTTGATGCCGGTGTGCTCACCCGCGTGCGCGGCGGCGCGGACCCGCTGCACATCTTCTTTGACCGTACGGATCCCTTGGTCGGTCAGAGTGATTAAGGAAACATAGACTGCCATTTTTTTCTCCTTTAATGATCTAAATGCAGTCACACAAGTTGTGAAGGGTTGTCATTTCGAGCGGAGCGA
>JBBSHK010000050.1:0-10922 GCA_038253185.1 Anaerolineae bacterium
CACGCGCGGGCGAATCTATATTGTCAATCGCACACCCGCCACGCTCAGCGTCAAACGCGAATGCGGATTCTGAGGAGGGGAGAATCAAAGCAAACGACTGGGGCTCGTTTCAAAAATATTCGGGCGTCATTTTCTACTTCAGACGCGACGGCTGTTTCGTTCGCAGCGATTCCAATACCGCAGCTTGCGCCAGCGCGGTCGCGAGCACGCGGCGCGGTGAGGTCTCCGGCTCGCGTCCTTCGCGGACACATTCCACAAAATGTTGCAAAGAGGAAACGAACGCGCCGGTGATTTTCCCCTCCGTTACCTCCGCGGTATGCGCGCCGGTGAATTCTATTTTTTGCCCGCCGCGCGTGTTGAACAACTCTGCGGTTCGTGTGCGATTGTTGTAGGTGAGCGCGCCCGCGTCGCCGATGATTTGCAGATGCCCATCGGCGACGCGCGGGTAGGTGTTCGGATGAATCCACGAGGAATGAAAATTCGCGCTGATGCCGCGCTCGAATTCGATCAGCGCGTTCAGTCCATCGTGGACGCGGATGCCCTGCGCGTCGAGTGTGCCACGCGCTTCGTTGGCGAAAACTCGAAGCGGGTCTGCGCCGAGAAACCACTGCACGAGGTCGAGGTCGTGGCTGCTCATGAAATAGAGCGGCGAGGTTTGCGCCGCCCATTTGCGAATCATCCCGGTGGGCACCGAAATCGCATCGAACTTGACCGAGAGCACCAAGCGCGGCGCGCCGATTTCCCCGCGTACAATCGCCTCTTTGATCCACGCGTGATCGGTCACAAAACGCTGGCTGTAATTTACCATCACCACGCGATCAGAGTGCGCCGCCGCACATTCGGCGATCGCACGCGCATCTTCCGCATTCGTCGCGAGCGGTTTTTCTTGCAGCACGTGTTTGCCCGCGTGCAGCGCGGCGAGCACCGGTTCGCGATGGAGATGATCGGGCGTCGCCACCGACACCGCGTCGAGCTCCACTTGCGCCAGCATCGCGCGATAGTCGGTGAACGCGCGTGCGCTGTACTGCCCCGCGACATTTTCCGCGCGCGCGGGATCGAGGTCAACCACCGCGACGAGTTCCGCGTCGGCGAGTTCGCTCCACACGCGCGCGTGCCGCGAGCCGAGAATGCCCGCACCGATTACGCCAACACGCAGTTGAGTCATACGGACGGAAGACCGAGGACGGAAGACCGAGGACGAAATAGAATTTGCTGCATTCGTCTTCCGTCTTCCGTCGTCGGTCGCTTTACCCTTTCAACGCGCCCATGCGAACGCCTTCGAGGAAATATCGTTGGAAGAGGAGAAAGAAAATAATCATTGGCACCGCGGCGAGCGCGGCGCCGGAAAAGATTATCCCCCAGTCGGTCAAGAATTCGCCCTGCAAATTCGCGACGCCGACGGTGAGTGTGTAATTCTGCGGCTTGTTCAGCGCGATCACGGGCCAAAGAAAATCGTTCCACTGGCGCACAAAAGTGAAGATCGCCAGCGCCGCCATCGCCGGTCGGCACAGCGGGAAAATGACGTGACGAAAGACGCCGAATTCGCCCGCGCCGTCGATCCGCGCCGCGTCGATCAATTCGCTCGGCAGCGTCTGGATGTATTGACGCATCAAGAAAATTCCAAACACGCTCGCGGTGCCGGGCAGGATCAGCGCCCACAGTGAATCAATGAGTCCGAGTTGACGATTGATGATATAGAGCGGAATAAAAGTGACGTGAATCGGAATCATCAGCGTGCTCAGCACGAGCGCGAACATTACGTTCCGTCCGGGGAAACGTTTTTTGGCAAAGGCGTAACCCGCGAGCGTATCGAAAACCACGTGCCACGCGGTGACGGCGAATGCCACCACCAAACTATTGGTCATCCAGTTGAGGTAAAACTTGTCGTTGACGAGCAGGCGCGCGAAATTGTCGAGCTTGAACGCGGGAATCAGAATCGGCGTGAGCGGTGGGTTGGTCGTGATCGGCGTGAACGCGTTGGTGAACAGCCAGTACATCGGAAAGAGCGCGATGAAGGTGGTCACGATCAGTACTAACCAACGCACGCCGTTCACTCCGCTGAACTTGAAACGTCGGCGCGGTACTCCAGCCACTTTGGACAAGGCAATCGTTTTGGCAGCCATCAGTCTTCAGACAACAGATTACAGATCACAGACAACAGATCACAGACAATAGATTTGCCGGAACTATTCGTCATCTGATGTCTGTCGTCTGACGTCTGTTGTCTCCGATCAATATTCCACATCACTCCGCAGTAGACGGAATTGAAAAACTGCGACGGTGGCGATCATCACGAACAGCACGAACGCTTGCGCCGCCGCGACGCCGAAATCAAAATCTTTGAAACCATTGTTGTAAATCTGCGTCACAATCGTCTGCGTCGAATTACCGACGCCGCTCGGCACCATTGCGTAGATGCGCTCAAAGACTTCAAAGCTCGCGATGGTGTACAACACCACGAGATACAGCGTCGTCGATTGCACCAGCGGCACGGTAATATTCCACCACTTTTGAATCGGGCTTGCGCCGTCCAGTTCTGCCGCCTCATAATATTCTTGCGGGATGCTGCCCAACGCCGCGCTGTAGAGAACGATTGCGGTGGCGGGAATCGTCAGCACCGCAGAAATGATAATGCTCCAAAACGCAATATCGGGATTGGAAAGCCAGCGCACCGGCGGCAAGCCGACGAGTCCGAGCAGCCAATTTGCAAAACCCCACTGCCCGTTGAAAATGTACGCCCACGTCAGTCCGATGATGAGCGCGCTCGTCACCGCGGGCAAATAATACGCGGCGCGGAAAAAAGTTCGCAGGCGATGACTGAGCGGTTGAATCAGCGAGGCGAGAATCAGCCCGATGAGGATGCTCGCCGTCACCGTGAAAACGGTATAGACGATGGTATTGCGGATCGAGGTAACAAAGATACCGTTCAGCAGCGTAAACGCGCGCACATAATTCGCGTAGATCGGGTCGATCCACTGACCGCCGCGCGAGATGCTGTACTTTTGAAACGAAATGAAAAATGACCAAACGACCGGCACGAAGGTGAACAACGCGAACGTCAGCAGACTCGGCAGGATAAAGACATAGCTCCAACCGTGCTGTCGAAAAAAGTGGCGGACGTTGGTCATTGTTGCTGGGGATGTATTGCGTATCTCGGCGCGACATATTCTGTCGCCACGAAATACGCAATACGCTTACAAAATAAATGTCATTGCGAGCGCGGCGGTGTTTGCCGCACGAAGCAATCTGAATGTAGTGCAAGAACGAGATTGCCACGGCGCACAAATCGCGCCTCGCAATGACAGACTAACTTTCATCGAATCCCATGCGCTATTTCGTGATGCTGAGCAGCGGCGGCGCATCGTTCGCGATCTTTGCCAACGCGTCCGCCGGTTTTTCTTTTCCAAAGAGTACGTTCTGGTACTCGGGATGGAACAGACGCGTGAATTTCGCCCAGTCCGGTACGAGCGGCGTAGCCCACATATCGGGAATCACGGGCAGGAATTTATCGAGCGGGTCTACCACCGTGACCGATTTGCGCGCGCCGGGCGCGAGATAAAAACCGGTCGGCACGTTGCTGCCGGGCGGAACGTCCACTTGCACTTCGGCGCTCGTGAGATAACGTCCGAGGTCCATCGCCGCCTGACGTTTCACTGCGTCGCTGATTTTCGCGACCGCGATCAAGCCGACCGCGCCGACGGTCAGCTTGTTGCCGTTGTACGTTGGTAGCGGATAGATTTCAAAATTCACCTTCGCGCCTTTCAAGGCGGGCGCGAAACCGGTCGCGTCCACGACCATCGCGAGCTGTTTATTTTGGAAGCCGCCTTTGACGTCGGAATCTTTTTGCGAGCCAAAGTCGGGCGGCGTGACTTTGTGCACCAACGCGAGGTCGGCGAAACGCTGCAAACCCGCGGCGGCTTGTGCGGAATTGAAACCGTACTTGCCATCCGCGGTGATCGGGCGAACGCTCGGGTCTTGATTCATCCACAAGCCCCACGTGTTCACCACGCCGGGGTCAACGAATCCACTAAAGCCAAACACCTGTTCGCCGTTCGCGCGTTTGAAGGTTGTTTTCTTCGCCGCGTCCACGAATTGATCCCAGGTCCAATCTTTCGCTGGGAGCGGGACATTCGCTTCAGCAAAAACATCTTTATTGAGATACATGCCCATCGGCACGACCCACAGGGGCCACGCGTATGCCTTGCCATCTTTCAGCCGCGTGACGTCCAGCACATTCTTTTGAATGTCGGCTTTGTCTGCGTCGCTCAAGTAACTGTCAATCGGCTCGATCAAATCATTCTGCACAAAGCCGGGTAGTCGGTCCGAAGGCAAGCGCAAGAGGTCAATGCCCTGACCGCCTTGCAGCGCGGTCTGAAGTTTGGTAAAGCCCTCGTCGTTAGGCGGATAACCGGTGATCTCAATTTTGATGTTGGGATTATCCACCATAAACTGCGCGACCGCGTTGTCGAACGGATTCGCGAACGCGTTGCCCGGGGTGTAACCCAACACCCACAGATTTAATGTGCCTTTATACGCGCTACTGCTCTTGCGGATGCCGCCTTTCGCGGCGCGCGCCACTGTCGGCGCGGGCGAGGCGACGACGGTCGCGCCTCCGGCTGGGGTCGCCGCGGCGCTGGGCTGCGCGGCGGCGGTCGTTGGCTGCGTTCCGGTCGTGGGTTGCGTCGGCTGGGTTGAAGCTGTCGTAGGTTGTGCGGCGCCTCCACCGCACGCGGCGAGCGTCAAGAGCGCCGCGAGGGCAAGCAGTCCCAGCACGAATAATTTTTTGTTCATCTTCTCCTCCTCGAAAAATGGTTGGTCAATGGGTCACTTAAAGCTCCTAACAAAATGAAGAACCCGTTACGAAATTTTCGCCCCTTGTGCTTAATCTCGCACAGTTGATTGATTCGGCACACGTTTTGTTAGGAGCTTTTAGGGTGTTGTGTGTATTGTCCTCCTTTCTCTTCACGTATCCCGTTCCAATTTTTCCCCGGTGTAATATCTCCGAGAATCACGGGATGGCGCGCGCCGGTCGCATTGGGCAGACTCGACGCGCGTCCGTGCCAGGTTTCATACGCGAGCAGCGCGAACGCGAGCGCTTCTTTCGCTTCGGATGGAATTCCGAATTCGTCAATGCGCCGAAGGCGCACGGGCTGAATCGAATCCAATTGCGATTGCAACATCGCCAGCAGCGTCGGATTCCGCGCGCCGCCGCCGGAGACAATCACTTCGTCCGGCATCTGTGGCAGAAATTCGCGATACGCGTCGGCGATGGACTGCGCGGTGAACATCGTCACTGTGGTCACAATGTCCTCGGGCGCCAAACCTCGCGCGATTCCATTATGCCATAATTCTTGCGCGAGTTGCGCGCCAAATATTTCGCGCCCGGTGGTTTTCGGCGGGGGCTGTTTCAAAAAAGGATGCGCTAATAATTCCGCGAGCAAAGGTTCATCCACACGCCCACGCGCCGCGATTTTTCCATCCTGATCGAAATCAGATCCGCCATTGGTCGCGCGGCGCGCGGCGTCGTCGATGAGCAGATTGCCCGCACCCGTATCGAAGGCGAACGCGCGCTCGGGTTGATGCGCGGGGAGAAAGGTGACGTTGGCGATGCCGCCGAGATTTTGCGCCGCGCGATTTTTGATGGCATCGGTGAGCAGCAGCGCGTCTACAAACGCGACCAGCGGCGCGCCGTGTCCACCTGCCGCGATATCGCGCGCGCGAAAATTGCTGATGACGGTCACGCCGGTTCGTTCCGCGATTACCGCGGGCGAGCCGACTTGCAGCGTGGAATGATTCGGAATGTGCCAGACGGTTTGACCGTGATTGCCGATGACATCAACTTCTTCGAGCGCGAGACCTGCCGCTTGCGCCGCGTTGATGGCAGCTCGCGCGTACGCTTCGCCCAAATCATAATTCAACGCGCACAGGCGGTCAACCGTTCCGGTGTCGGCGCGCACACACGCGAGAATTTCTCGGCGCAGCGCGGACGCGTAGGGCTGATTCACATGCTTGAGAATTTCCCAGCGCGGCGCGCGGCTGGTCGTTTTAGATTCACCGATGCGAACGACCACAGCATCTATGCCATCCGCCGAAGTGCCGGACATCATTCCGATAACAATCATAGGTTAAACAGCAAATGGGCGAGGGTTGATCGGTGTTCTCAAATTGGAAGACGTGCACTGGGCAGCAAATTACGCGAGAGTATAATGGTCGGCACAACGCTTGTCAAGCAATCCGAAATTTTGTAAGAACTTGGGGCGCGGCACATGTCGAACGAATTTTCTTTCACATCTTTTTTGCCTCTGACCGAAACAAATAATGCTGCGACGCGCGATATTGACGCGCGCTCAACGCGCGAGATTTTGCAATTGATCAACGCCGAAGACCGGCGCGTAATCGACGCCGTTGCTGCGGAACTGGAGCACATTGCGGCGGCAGTTGATGGCATCGTCGCGCGGATGGAACGGGGCGGGCGCTTGATCTATGTCGGCGCGGGCACGTCGGGGCGATTGGGCGTGGTGGACGCGAGCGAAATGCCGCCGACTTTTAACGTGCCGCAAGGTTTAGTCATTGGTCTGATCGCTGGAGGCGAGGGCGCGATGTTCCGCTCGGTCGAAGGCGCGGAGGATCATCCCGAAGCCGGGCGTGAGGACATCGCGCGACTTGAGGTCAATGCGCGCGATTCCGTCGTGGGCATCGCGGCGAGTGGGCGCACACCGTACGTGATGGGCGCGTTGGAAGAGGCGCGGGCGCGCGGCGCGCTGACTATCAGTCTCGCGTGCACGACACCCGCGCCCATTCACGCGGTTGCCGAAATTAAGCTCGCGCCACTGACCGGAGCCGAAGTCATCGAAGGCTCGACGCGCATGAAAGCGGGCACGGCGACCAAGCTCGTACTGAATATGATCAGCACGACGGTGATGATCAAGCTGGGCAAGACCTACGGCAACTTGATGGTGGACCTTCAGCCGACGAATCAAAAGCTGCGTGAGCGCGCGCGTCGCATTGTCGAACGCGCGACCGGTCTACCTTCCGCCGAGGCGCAGGAATTGCTTGACCGCTGCGGCGATGTCAAGACCGCGATTGTCGTACAGCGCGTGGGTGTTTCCCCGCAAAAAGCGCGCAAGCTATTGCAAGCCGCGCGTGGTTCGGTCCGACGCGCGCTGCAAGCGAAATAGATCGCGCTCAGAGTTTGGGCTTGATGGGGCAGTTGACTCCCCAGCCCGCGCGGGTCGAGCACGCCACGCACGCCGGATTAGTTTGGACTCGCAGATCGCGGAATGCTCAAGAGTTGAATTGTAAAAGGCAGGCGAGGAATATCTCCTCGCCTGCCTTTTTGATTTATTTTAACGTTCCGTTCGCGGCAGCACGTTGGGATCAGTGCATCTGTCGCTCTTACTCCAACACAGTGACATCTGCATAGACGAGGCGTTTGTCGGTAGAAACGCCCTTGTCGTTCGAGTCCGGCGCGAAATCGGTGCGGTAGTACTCGTACTCCTTGACGACCAGACGATATTGTTTCGACACGAGCGATTCGTTAAAGGTCACGACACCGTGAAAGAGCACTGGCGGTGCTGCGCTGAATCCTTGTGTAGTCGAATTGATTTTATCCCAGCCGAGGTCGCTCGCGATCTTGGGATCGCGTTTCTCGATACTCAATTCCACCAGGCGACCCGGTCCGACCATCGTCGCCGAGGATTCCATGAACGTCGCGCCTTCGACCCGCACTTCGATTTCGGTTTTCCCTGCCGCGGGCTTGACCGCGATGCTCGCGCTGCGATCGGGCGCGAGCTGCGCGAAATCCGCGCGCACGACGCGCGAGAGATGGGCGTCGTCCACCGATTTCGGTTGAAAGCGCGCGAGCGCGAGGCGTACGAATGGAAAATACGAATCGCCGAGATTCAATTCGATGTCACTGAACCAGAGTCCGCGCGCCTCGTCGAATTCGACCTCGAACCCGGCGACCCCAACTTGTACACCCGCATATTCGTCGAGCGTCGCGTCCGTTTTCAAATCTTTCAAATTCACGAAATTCGGTTTGTCCGGAATGAGCGCGGGGCTGCTTGCGCGCCAGATCGGATCAATGCCCCACTGCGTCACCAGCGGCTTGAGATGTTCGCCAATCTGTGTAAAGGGCGTGCCGGGCAAAAAGACCACGCCCAAGAGTTCGCCCCAGCCGGAGGAAAACCACGGACGTTCCAGGTACACGCGCAAGCCGCGTCCGACGCGCGTCCGCTTCATTTTAGTCTGGGTGTTACCCGGGTCGAACTGCCAGCCGAATGTCGGCACGACGTAAAGGATTTTCGGAGCAGCGGGACGCGCCGAATTGAGAATGTCGATCATTTGCGTGTCTGCGGTTTCGGCTTGAGTCGGGCGCGTGATGTTGTCTGGGACCTTGGTGATGCTCTCGGGGAAATATTCTCGAAAGCGCGTCGCGGCGGTCGGTGTGTAGGTCACGCGGTGATATTTCGTGTCGCCAAAATTGTGGACGACGAATTCTTTGGTGGCGTTATTAATCGTGCTCCGCAACGGCGCGTTGTCATTGCCGAGATCGACCAGCACTTCCGCCACGTGAGCGGTGTGATTCACGACGTCTGTGGTCGCGTCGAACAGCGGCTTGCTCACATCGTCGAACGGATCGCTCCACGCAGCATACACATCGAACTTGCCGGTGCTTTTTGAATCGAGCGCAATCGCGCCGGTGAGTGATGCCGAGGTGTCGCCCAACTTTTTGTCGGGCGTGAGCGTCGCGATCTTGGGAATCAATAACGGCTGCTGCACGGCGTGCACGAGCGTCATTTTGCGGAGAGGCATCAAAAGCCAGTTGCGCCCGTCGCGCGTATCCTTTTCAATTTGCGCGAGGTTCGGCGGCGCGGGCTGGATGGTCCAGCCCCACACGCCCATTTTTTCTAATTCATCCTTGTCGAGAAAACTGCTGAATGGGACATCCACCACTTGCGCTTGCGGCAGTTCGATGGTGAGCACGCGCGTGCCCGCGTCCCAGTGCGGCTCTTTCGGCGTCGCACTCGCGTCAATGCCGACCACGCGCAGGCGGAACGGTTTTGGATCGGGCCAGTTTCCCACGAACGGGATTTTGTTCACGATCTTGATGCTCGGATCGATCACCGTTTCGGGCGTGGGCATTCCCGGCAGCGCGAGCAACAACGCGCCGTGCGCGAACGGGTCGGGCAAGTACGAAATCTCGAAATCGGTTTTCGTTTGCAGCCAGAGGTCTTTGTGCAGCGCCGCGTCTTTCACGTCTTTCACACCATCAATTAATTCGAGCGACTTGGTCGTGAGATTCATCCGCTGTGTGAGCGATCCGGCTTCGCGCGCGGCGAGCGCGTATCCCGCCGCATCATCTTTCATCTTGGGAGCGCCGTCGAACTCGCCGTGCTGTTCCGCCATCACTTGCGAAACTTTCGGCGCGAGGACGTGACGCTCGGTCGGATAGGTGAACGCGGGATGCTTGCTCGCGAAATTTTGCGCGGTGTCGTCGAACTCGCTGCGAACCACCAGCCGCTCCAACGACTCGCCTTCGGTCGGCACATCGCGCAGCATCAACGCGGGTGGACTGACCGGCTCAAAGCGCGTGAATTTGAAATCATCGGTGCGTTCGGGGACATCGTTCGCGAACGCGGCATCGTCGGGATCAAACACACTGTTGCCCGCGAGGTCGGCGACACGCGCGCGCAGGCGATACGAATAGCCGTAGCGCAAGCGCGGCAGCGAAGTGGGTTTTGCCTTGAACGAGGTCTCGAGTTTGAAAGCTGTGACCGCCGTATTCGGCGCATCGCCGGTCGTGCCATCCACCAGCAATGTTTTGCCGGGGCGCGGCGCGACCAAACTCCAGCCGTTCCATGTGACGAGCGATTCGTGCACGCGCAACCGTTGCGCAGCGGTGCCTTTCACCGGCTGCGTCGCGCTGGGCTGAATAAAGCCCTCGTCCTCTTCGTCATTCAGCGTAATGGATCCGTCGAGGAATTTGTACGTGCCCACGCGGCGGCAGAGCGAATGCCATACTTTTGACTTGTCATCAAAGACATCAATGCGATAACCGCGCACGAGGTCCTCGGCAAAGAGTTCATCTTCAGCCGGGACAGGCGGCGCGCTCGCCAGCACGGGCTCGCCATCCAGCGCGGCGACCATCTTGTGCAGCGCGAGTTGTTTTTTGAATGTAAGCTGGTACTCGTTGGCGAGCTCGGGGCGAATGATAGAGATGCCCTGCGTTTGCAGCGCGGGTAACCCTTGCTCCTCGTCAATGTTCGGCGGCAACGGCTTGAGCAATTGCTCCATCATCTGAAAGTTGTTCGCCGCGTTCTGCACCTTTACACCCGTGCCGACGATCTCCACTTGCGTCACGCGAAACTTGTTCGCGACGTTCAGCCTTAACAAACCGTTGCTGATGTCGGGATCGGCAGGACGTGGCTGCGCGACAAAACGATTGTCTTCCAAAACGTAATGGGTGCGCGGGCTGGCGAAGGTCGTCGTCGTTCCGAGGGCGAGCGTTGGAATAATTTTGATAGTTGCGTTGGGATTGGGGATGGCGATGTCGAACGGCACTTGCAAATCGACGACGAGACCCAAGTAGCGCAAGAGCTTGGGATAATCGCCGAGCAGCGACACCATTTTGTGAAAGTCATATTCCTCTTGCGTGACCGGAACAGTGGTCGCGCTGAACGGCGCGACAAAGTTACGCATCTGTGTGAACGCGGCTTTGGTTGCGCCCGTTGCCATCACTTCGCCGGACATTGCTTCGACCGTCTTCGCGCTCGGCTTGGGGTCCTGCGCGCTGCCCCTTTCGACCGCGCCAAAGATGCCGAGTCCGAAGAGATGGAGAATCGCGCGGATGATTGAGACGAGCCAAGCGAGGCAGCCGCAGCCACCTGCACCGGGCGTCGGCGTCGGCGTGGGTGTCGGCG
>JBBSHK010000051.1:0-10760 GCA_038253185.1 Anaerolineae bacterium
AAATCCACGCGCGTGAGAACTGGACAAGCTCGCGCGAACACACTGCGCGGCTCAAACCCCAAACGCCTCCGCTCACAGCGGGAACACGAATAATCCTGATTGGACGGTCGCACCGCGCGCGACTGGAGGGTTGTGATACTGAACGGGGCTGATGCAGGCATCAGCCCCGTTCAGTTTGCAACGTCAACGCCAAGTCCCATCATCAAACACTGCGATAGGTCCAAAGGGCGAGCCGACCCAGATGGCGCCGCGCTCAAATCGTTGAATCGACAACGTGACCAACTGCTCGTCTCCGGTCGCCCCGCCCAACCTGCCCTGCACCGTTGACTCACCGCACCACACTTTGCCGAACCCGCGAATCGGTTTAATTTCACCTGCATTGACACGCAGGTCCGGGCAAGAATCAGAGGGCATATTTTCATTCCATGCGTCCGACGAGACTCGATAGGCGAAGTCAGAAGAGAAAAAGGAATAGATAGTTTTGGCGACGGGATTGCGCAAGTCGTCAAACATCGCGCCGCCCGCGTATTTTTGAAACGCGAATTGTCCCGACTGCGGCTCGATCACCGTCGGACAGCCCAGACGCAGCAGCGACTGTTCCCATTTCGAACGAAAAGGTTCCGGTACTCCCCACGCACAGGCGAGAGAACCCGCCACCGGCGCGGGTGTAATCGTAGCCACCGGCGCGCCCGTAGGGACGGGCGATGGAAAAGGGTAAGGCATCCGCGTCGCGGGCGGCGCAGGAGGCTGCACGGTGGACGCGTCGCCAATCAGTGTGATCGCGCCATCCTCCAAACCCGCGACATAGATCGTATCTCCGAGAAGCGTCACAGGTCCGGGCGCGCCGGGCACATCGAGCCACGCGACTTCGCCCAGCGAACGCGTATCTAGAATCTGGAGAGCATTGTCGCGTTTCTTCAACGACCCAGCGACCGGTTCATAAGTAAATGCGTGCGCGAGAAAAAGATGATTCGTTCGTGGGTTGATGGCGATGCCGCTCGTACGCGAGGTGAGCGGCAAATCGGCGATAGCATTGCCGTCCGCATCCCACACATCTAGCCCGCTCCTGTAACTCAGCGGATGAGTATTCGCCCCGTACACGCGTGCGCTCGTCGGGTCAATCGCGAGCGCGGTGATGTTGCCGCCGTTCTTCATCGGCAGTGGCTTGGATTCCGCGAAATTGGTTTCGGAAAAAGTGTACGGAACGATGCGCCCGTTCGAGCCGGGGACGCCGTTCGAAGCAAAGACGTAAAATTTACCGCGCTCCGGATTGACGCGGACGAATTCGGCGGGCAACAGCGCGCCGATAGTGAACCCGCGCGCGAGATAGTCACCTTCGCGTTGTAGTTTGTCGAGAGTGAATATGGTGCTGTCGGCGAACAGGTGATTATTTTTCGCGTCGACGGCAACGCTCGGCAGTGTGCGCGTCACGGACAAAGTCGCCTCGACCTTGAGCGAATTTTCATCCACGATCGAGAGCGCCCCGTCGGCGTAATTCGCGACGAAGAGACGATTCGTCTGTATGTCTTGCGCCAGATCGACGGGGTCGTGCCCGACCGGTACTTCGGCGACGACCTTGCCCTTTTCAATCACATAGACCGAATCGGTCGAGCCACTCGCGACATAAACGCGCGCGCGCGCTTCGTCCGCGAGCAGCGTGTGCACATTCATCGCGAGTGGGATCACGCCGATCGCAGTGACCGCGCCGTTGTCGACGACGGACAGATTATCCGAATTCTGATTCGCGACATACAAACGGCGATTCTCTTCGTCGAGCTGGAGCGCGGACGGATAGCGATCGACCGGAATGTTGGCGAGCACGCGCCCGCTTGCCGCCTCCACCACCGCGACTTGATTCGCGAACGTACTCGCGACAAAGAGCCTCCCTTGCGAATCGAAAACGGCATCGCTCAAATCGGAAGCAGCAGGCACGCGCTGAATTTCTTTTCCCGCGCTATCGAACGCGACGAGGAAAGAGCGCTGCGTCTTTTCGTCGAACGTGCCTGCCCAGATCGACCCGTCGATCGAATTGAGCGCGAGCGCGCCATAAAGGTACGGCGCGGCGATAGAGTCAAGCTGACGCAGCGAATCGAGCTCGAGCACGATGATGCGACCGTACACATTCGCGTAGAGCCGGTGACGTGCGCTATCGACCACCAATTTCTTGACATCAAACCCTTGGCTCAACTGGTACGTAGATTTTGGCTCGAGCGTGGTCGCGTCGCGAACTTGTATAACGGCGCTGCTACCGGAGCCGATGAAGAGTCTGTCGCCGGAGAGCGCGAGCGATTGCGCCGAATCGCTGAGCGGCAGCGTTCTGACCACAGTTTTATTTTCGACGACGACGAGGGTCGGCGTGATCGTGGTCGCCGCCAGGATGCGGTTGTTCTTGGCATCCGCGAGGAGCGCTACCGGCGGATTGCTCAGAGCAAGGAAATCGGTGACCTGCCCCTGGCGCACGATCGCAATATTGTTGCTGTTACGATTCGCGACGTAAAGTGTATTGCCCAACTGCGCGAGGGCAACCGGTTTGCGCCCCTGTCCGGGAAGCGCAAGCAAATTGAACCGCGCGAGAATCGCTGGCGCGTTGAGCGGCGCGGGCGTCTCGGAAATTTTGGTCGCGAGCGCGGGGGGAGTAGACGTCTGCGCGGAAGGTGACGCGCTTTCAATTTGCGCGCCCGCAGTCACCGTGGGTACGGGCGAGTTTGGCGCGACTGTGGCTTCCGGGGGGACGAGAGTTGAAGCGGCACGCGGGCTAGGAGAAGCGGTTGGCGCTCCCGCGCACCCGCTGCAGAAAAAAAGGAACAGGAGCGCGCCGGCGAACGAGAATTTCATCAGGGTTGATCACTCCGCGACAGCGCATAAATTTGCAGCGCGCAATCGCGCTTTATTGTAAGACGCCTGGATATTCACGTCAAGCTGTCTTGAGTTTTTCCACGCCGTATGCTAGAATGATTGTTATTTGGAGGAGGGCGAATGGAAGTCTTGTTCGTAAAGGATGTGTCCGGCATCGGCAAAGCCGGTCAAACTAAAAAAGTGGCAGACGGCTATGCGCGCAATTATTTGCTGCCGCGCAAGCTGGCGGTGGTGGCGACGGCGACCGCGATGAAACAAGCAGAGTCGTTAAGGCAAGCCTCGGTCAAGAAGGAAACCGAAACGCGCGATGAGGCTCAAACTCTCGCCGGTATTCTCGCCAACACCCGTCTCGTATTTCAAATGAAGGCGGGTGAAAACGACCGGCTCTTTGGCGCGATCACCGCGGGTGACATTGCCGAGGCGTTACAGCGCGACCACCAGATTACGATTGACCGCCGCAAAATCGAATTGGACGCGCCGATCAAAGGGCTAGGCGAGCACCGCGTTCCGATCAAGCTCCATCCCGAGGTCCCCGCGACTGTCACGGTCGCGGTTGAAAGAGAATAGAGAAGCAGTCGCTATGCCAGACCCACTCAGGAACCAAATTGTCGAAAAAATATCGCGGCGGCTCAAGTGTTTTCCCTGCGGTCGCCGGCATCGACCTTACGATTTTCAGTTTTTGGAAGAACGCGAAAATTTCTCCGTATTGGAAATAGCCTGCCGCGCCTGCCGCAAGCGCAGTGTTGTGTTTGCTGTGGTGCGGCAGCGCAAGCTCAAGTTCTTCGCCAGTGAATTGGAACCCGACGAATGGCGTCGTTACGGCAAACTGTCCCCGATCAGTCGCGATGAGGTCATCGCGATGCACTGCCGCATGGACGAATACGCTGGCGATTTCACAGATGTTTTGGAAGATCCGCTACCGCCCGGCTCGAATGAAACATAGTGCCGCCCAGTCACGAAAACGCCCAAACGGGCGTTTTTGTTTCAACTCATCTCAAAACTGAAATTTCTTGACGGAAATTGCCTTGCGCTCGAGTCTGAGCTGTTCTCCCGCGTTGAATCGGGTTTTCGAGATTAGCCGCAGTGACGTAAGATTTGACAGCGCCGGTCCATCCTATACAATATCAGATACGATACCCCCCTACGGTATAAACTTTTAAGGAGGCTCGCATGAGCAACGCAAATGGTCCCGTGCACGTTTCAGATAATGATTTTGAAAAGGTCGTGCTGAACTCGACCGTGCCGGTGATGGTCGATTTTTGGGCGGCGTGGTGCGGTCCTTGCCGCATGATTGCGCCCTACATCGAAGAATTGGCGAAGGAGTACGGAGATAAAGCCGTCGTCGCCAAGATGGATACCGACGCCAATCCGCAAGTGCCCATGAACTATGGCATCATGGGCATCCCAACCATGATCATTTTCAAAGGCGGCAAGGAAGTTGACCGCATGGTGGGAGTGCCGCGCAAGCCGAAGGAAGAGCTGCGCGCCCGACTCGAGGCTGTGCTAGAAACCAACCAGCCCGCGTAAGCGAGTGAACTATGGCGGAAACTGTTTCACGCGAGGACTTGATCCGCCGCCTCAAACGTATCGAGGGACAACTGCGCGGAATTCAGCGCATGGTCGAAGAAGAACGAGCCTGCGGCGATGTGCTCGCGCAGCTCTCGGCGGTGAACGAGGCGGTGCGAAGCGTGAGTGTGTTGATGGCTGAAAAATACGCGCTCGAGTGTATCGAAAGCTCGTCCAGAAAGGGCGCGGCGAAATCGCGCGAGGCTGTGGCGGCTTTGCTGTCCGCGCTCATCCGCGCGCCCCGCTAAACCGGAGAAATCACGATGCCATTATTGAGCGAACGCGACCGCGCGGCGGTGCACGAGGAATTAGAAAAGCTTACGAACCCGGTGCGAATTGTGTTTTTCACGCAGGCGCTAGATTGTGACACCTGCGAGATCACGCAAAAGATCCTCGCCGAAGTCGCGGCGCTGTCGAGCAAGCTCGAATTACAAACTCACAATTTCGCGATCGACCGCGAGGCAGTGGCACAATATGAAATCATGCGCGTGCCCGCGTTTGCGTTAGTACGAGTGGAGACGCGCGCCGATGGTGAGGGTCCTCAGGCTTCGCGCGAACGCGACTATGGGATTCGCTTTTACGGCGTGCCTTCCGGTTATGAATTTATGTCCCTCATCGGTGGACTGCTCGACGTCTCCCACGGGGACTCGGGTCTTTCGGACCAGAGCAAAGCACTGCTCGCGCGTGTGACCGAGCCGGTCCACTTTCAAATTTTTACGACGCCGACCTGACCTCATTGTCCGACCGCGGTGCGGTTGTCCCATCGAATGGCAATTGAAAATGAATTCGTGCGCGCGGATATGATCGAGGCAACAGAATTTCCCGAACTCGCGCAGCGCTATGCCGTGTACGGCGTCCCGCTGACCGTTGCGAACGAAACGATTCGCTTTGAAGGTGGCGCGCCCGAGCCGTACTTTATTCCGAGTCTGCTGCAACAACTTGGCGTCGCGGCCCAAGAAGATTCGGCAGAGAGTTAGCTTATGGATCCGATTCAAGAAATTTTGCAGAAATCCAAGACCATCGCGGTGGTCGGACTCTCAAGCAAGCCTGAGCGCCCCTCGCACCAAGTCGCCATGTACTTGCAGCGTAACGGTTATAAAATTATTCCGGTGAATCCGAACGAACGACAGGTGCTGGGCGAAAAGGCATATCCCGACCTGACCTCGGTTCCCGGAGCGATTGACATCGTGGATATTTTCAGGAATCCCGCGGCGGTACCCGACGTGGTTAATCAGGCGATTCAAAAAAAAGCAAAGGTCGTATGGATGCAGCCCGGCGCGGAAAATTATGATGCCGCCGACGCGGCGGAGGCGGCTGGATTGAAAACGGTCGTCGGGATGTGTATGCGCGTGCTACATCACCAGTTGGCTTAGATTTGTGCGACTGCAATTTAAGGCGGATGCAACAAACTGCATCCGCCTTTTTCTTTCTACTCTGCCTGAACGCCTTGTGCCGCAGAAGATGGCTGCCTCTCCTCAACTCGGGCAGGCTTGCTTGCGAGCAGGAATCCAACATAGACAAGGAGCGCAAACGTGAGTTCACCAAATGGTAGGAACTCGCCTCTGCCAATTCGGGCAACCACACTCGCCAACGCAATTGAAAGCGCACCCGCAGCAATCAACACATTTCCTAAAACGCGGTTCGGTAAAATTTGTTTTTTGAGGAAAAGGTATGCGGACCAGACTGCGCCACCTACAAGCGCTACGGTACCATAGATATTGAACGGAATGGTCAGGTTACGTAGCGTTTGGCTCTCCCCGAACAGGTCTTTATATTGCAGCCAGACCGGCTTGCCGAGTTCAAATTTGTTGCTCTGTAGGTGCACACTGAGTAGCAGCACAACAGCGATTACACTAAAGATAGCGAGTGCTATTGTGAGAAGATCAACCCAGCGTCGCCGGAACAGAAGCGTTACTGTTCCTTGCCCGATCCATGCCGCCGTGAGCAGTGCCCCAAATAGATACCATCCATAGACTGCGAGTTCGTTCCAGCCAAAATTTAGCACGCCTTCGGAAAAACTTGCGGTGGCGAACATCCCGAGACCAATCGCCCAAATCAATAAATGTTTGTGTGTGCCGCGATGCTGTTGGTAACGTCGCAAAATATCCATCGTTAGCGCAACAAGAATCGCAGTTGTAACGAATGGCAGTGCTTGTTGTAATGTCATATTGAACCCCTTCTAAATTTATTGAACTTTGATGACGCCGAATAAGATTCCGAGCGAAACAACCACGATCAAAATGGTTAAGAGCGCGAAAAGTAACAACAGGATCGGAATAAGACGTCTGTAAAGTACAGAATGCTCCGGCACGCGGCGCGTGTGACGCGGTGAACGCGTCGGCTTGGAATCCAATGCCATCTTCAGTGCCTGCCCTTGACAAAGTAACTCTCGACCATCGCAAGTAACACCTGATCAATCAACGCGTTGACCCGGCGATAGCGCATGAGAATTTCATCGACGGACGGTTCCGCCACGCTTTCGCTAAACTCGGTCACGCTGTCCAGAAAGGTGGAACGGAAAAAGATGAATGCGCCCAGGGCGTCCGGCAGCGCGATGCTGTGGCGGCGATTCACCCGCGCGTACTCGCGTCCGAGATTGCGCGGGTGTGACTCTTCAACCTTTTTTCCCTCGCGCAACCCGTCGACCAACATACGCAGCAGTTTGCGTCCCAGCTCACGATGCTCGACGCGCGCCTCAGGACTAAAGTGCGCGAACCAGTCTGTTTCTGCCTCGGGTGACGCATCGACTGCTAAACGCGCCCGTCCCAGCGCGCTGTGCTCCAGCAATTGCCAACGCTGAGATTCGCGCTTGTGGGGTCCCGCAGTCAGCGCGGTGACATCCGCCAGCCTGAAACGACGGTGCCCACCCGGCGTACGGATCGATGGCACCCGCCCGCCATCTGCCCACGCTCGCAACGTCGCCGGAGCGACGCCTACGCGCTGGCTCGCCTCTTGCAATGAAAGCCACTCCTTCGACGCTCGCCTGTTCGTATCCACTAAACCTCCTGAAATCTACTGAATTATACGATGTTTTGTCGATTTTGTTACATTAATTTCGCCCGAAAAGTTGTCATAAAGTCAACCCACAAATTTGAGCTATTGACGTGAGTTCCAGAATGATGTAAAATAATAGCACCTGACGAGGAGATGAATGAGAGCACCAATTGACAGCGCGCCGCGCGGGGCAAATCTGGAACGAGTGAACGTGAATTTGCCGCGCCCACTGCTCGACGACCTGCGGCGACTGGTCCCGCGCGCGCGGCGCAGCGAAGTGATCGCCCGCGCCACCGCGCGCGAGTTGCGCCGCTTGAAACTCGCCGCGTTGATTAGCGCTCTCACCAAGGAGCGGCTCTGGCGCGCGGAAGATCACGCGGGATTTGCCACCGCGGCAGACATCGATGTCGCAGTCAAGCGCCTAAGAACAGGAGGCACCTTGCCGTTCTCCTCTACCCCGCGCCCGCCCGCGCGGCGAAAGGCGCATCGTGAGTGATTTTTTGCTCGACACCGACGTGCTCATCCGCTGTCTGCGCGGCATTGCTGAAACGCTCGAGTTGGCACAGACATTGACGGAAGAGGGCGACTTGCACGTGTCGGTGTGGTCACAATTTGAAGTGTTGACGCTGGCTGTCACAGCTGACGAAAAAAAGACGCTCGAGTTCATTACTCCTTTCATCGTTCATCCCATCAACGATGTGGTGGCACATCGCGCCGCGGCGCTTGTACGGGAGAGTCGAAATGCGGCGCGCCCGTTGAACTTTGCGGAGTCGCTTATTGCCTCTACCGCGATTCAATTTGGTTTGACGGTGGTCACCTACAATCCGCAAAATTTGCAGCCACTCCCTCAGGTGAAACTCTATCCGCTCCCAGTCACTCGCCTACCAAGAGGTCTGTCATGAGCTCACTTCAACAACTCGCCTTGTTCAGCACGAATTCCACCCGGATGGGCGAAGCCCAACCACTCACCGCGCCGGCTGAAGTCTTGAGCGCGCGTTCTTCTCTCACCGCAGCGATGAGTGCTTTTCACACGCACATGCAGCGCCAGGCTTTTTCCGAAAACACAATCCGCGCCTTCGGCGGCGACCTGAATATCTTTCGCAAGTATATCGGCATTTCCAAGCCCATCGGCGAGATCACTTCGCAAGACTTGTACAAGTTTATGAATTTTCTGCGATACGAGCGCGGCATTCCCTGCAATATGAAGTCATATCAGCGCCGCTTGACTTCGCTCAAAGTTTTCTTTGGATACTTGTTTGAAAACCGCGTCATCCCGCGCGATCCGGCGCTTTCGATCGCGCATCAGCCAGTGATAACGCCCCTGCCCGAAATCTTGTTCGATGCTCAGGTTGAACAGTTGCTCGCGGCGACCCGGACGTTGATGCAACCTCCTAAAAACGATCCGCGCCCGTACCTGTTAGTGACGTTGCTGCTGACCACCGCCATCAAGAAGAGCGAGTGTATGGCGATTCGCGCGGATGACCTCGACCTCGGGCGCGCGGACCAGCCGTATGTTTTGATTCGCTACGACGACCCGCGCCGCCGTCACAAGGAACGCAAGCTGAGGTTGCCGGCGGACTTTGTTGTGACCTATGAAAAATATCAAGAGCTGTATGATACTCGCGAGGGTTTGTTCAAATGCACCTCACGCAATCTGGAATACATTCTGACCGACGTGGCGCGGCTGGCGGGACTAGAGGGCAAAGTCTCTTTTGAAGTGCTCCGCTGGACCTGCGCGGTGCGCGACCTGAAGAATGGAATGCGCGAAGAGACGCTCCGGCAAAAGCTCGGATTGTCCAGCATCACCTGGCAAGACGCCGGTGAAAAAATTAAACGGCTCGCTGCCAAGCCGCTATAGTACGAATGGTGCGAGTTGCTGTTTCAAGCTTGGTCCGTGCGCCAATCATACGATTTTGCCTAAACTTCCGCGACAGCGTGAGCGTCAACTAGTACCATTCGTTAGTAGTGCAACTACAAAAATTATGCGGCATACCATTCTGAGCAAAGTGCGAAACCTTGTTTCGCCGTAATCTCGGTAGGCATGTCGAGATTCTTCCTCGCAAAGAACCCTCCTTAGAATGACAAATATTCTGCACTGTTTTCTTGGCTGCACCAGATAATCGCGTTTTCGAGTTCAAGCGGTGAAATCGAAAAAATTACGCGCGCTGCTCATCGCCAATCTCCTCGTTTACACGTTTGTGGGCGCGCTTCTCGCCTACGTGAACGCCTTCCCGAGCGACAACAGCCAAGTCTCGTCAGGGCAAATCAGTTCGAATTCCAGCCCGTTCGTTTCCGTCCGCATCGCCACGCCGACAGAGTTCGCCTCCTCACAAGCAGTTACACCGATCACGTTGATCGCCATCGAGAGTCCTGACCCCGCGAGGACCGACCCCCCCTCGGATGACGCGGATTCCTCAATGCCCAGTCCAACCGCCGCGCCACCGCCGACCGTTGTTCCGGTCAAAGACCGCGCGCTCGTTCCGCCCTCCATGCTCAACATTCTCCTCATGGGCACCGACCGCCGCCCCGGTCAAAATAATTGGCGCACCGACACGCTGATTCTCGTCAGCGTCGATCAAGAGAACAAGACCGTCGGGTTACTTTCGATCCCGCGCGATTTGTGGGTACAAATTCCGGGCGTGGGTTCACAGCGCATCAACACGGCAGATTTTTATGGCGAGTATTATCATCTGCCCGGAGGTGGACCGCAGACGGTCAAGAGCACCATTGAAAAAAATCTTGGAATTCGCGTCCACTATTACGCCCGAGTTGGCTTTGACGCGTTTCGTAAGGCGATTGATACGCTCGGCGGGATCGACGTCGACGTCGATTGCGCGTTGCAGGAAAATGATTTCTACGACGACTATGGTCACGTCGACCTAAATTTTCAGCCCGGAGTTCAGACGATGGACGGCGTCACCGCGCTCCGCTATGCCCGCTCGCGTTACACGACGAATGATTACGACCGCAGTCGCCGCCAACGCAAAGTGATGCTGGCGATGTGGGACAAGGCGCGTTCGCTGAACCTCTTGCCCAAGTGGCCCGAGCTTTATAGTCAATTTAACGACTCGATTCAAACCGATCTGGGTCCGGTGGAAATGGCGACGCTCGCGTGGATTGGTTCGCAGTTGCGCTCGGACAGCATCCGTTCCCACGCCATCGACAATCGTTCGACGATTCCCTGGGTCTCTGCTGCCGGTGAATGGGTCCTGTTGCCGAATCCCGAGCCGATTCACTCACTGCTGGTCGAACATTTCAATCCGCCCGCGGCTCAAATCGATCCCGTCTCGCTGGAGAAAGCGAACTTGCAAATCATCAGCGGCAACAAAGCCAACGCCGACATC
>JBBSHK010000052.1:0-10683 GCA_038253185.1 Anaerolineae bacterium
GAGATTCTTCACTTCGTTCAGAATGACAACTTTTCGCCTCAAGCTAGCAACTTGAGTTAATGAAATATTTTTCTACAACGGACGCTTATGTTGACTCACAACACAGAAATGATTCTGTGTTAGAAGTTTGAACAATTTATTTCAGTCCACCCGACAAACAAAAGCCGCGCTTGTATTCCGCTCCGCATTGAGCAGTGATGTTCTGGAATATTGGCGCGGCGCAGAGGGCGTTACAATCAGACCTAGCGGCGCGTTTGAGTTGTAAATAATAGTCTTGGGAAACAATTATCAAATGTGGACTTGTATCGTAACACCTTTAACCGCGAATAGCAAGCAGATAACGAGGATTAGAGTGCCTAAACCACAATGGTTGGAAGTAATTTGTCATTTCGAGTGTAGCGAGAAATCTCGGAAGAGCAAGATTTCTTCTCGCTGCGCTCGTCGAAAGGACTGTTTGCATCTCCTCGAGTTTGACCAACACCACGAAATTGCTCCTGCCGGCGTGTCGTGTTAGAATAGCGCCGTCCCCCGCTATGCACGTCCGTTCAACTATTCGCACACTCGCCTTTCTCTCCGTTGCACTGCTGCTCGCGATCCTTGCTCCGCCGCTCGCTCGCGCTGGCAACGCACCGCCCATGTCGGGTACAGCAGCAGCAGCCACAGCGCAATCGCCGCGCGTGCTCGCGTTCTATTACGCGTGGTTTGACCAGAACACCTGGAGTTCGAATCTCACCTCCGATTCTCCCACGCAGCCATATGCGTCGAGCGATCCCGCGACGATTGTGCGCCACATTCAGCAAGCGCGCAGTGGCGGCATTGACGCCTTCGTGGTCTCGTGGCTCGGCGCGAATAATCCGACGGACGTGAATTTCAAAGCGATGCTCAACGCGGCACAGAGCGCGAATTTCGCGGCGACCATTGATTTCGAGACCGAGCAGTATGGCACGCGTGAGCAAGTCATCGGCGCGCTTGCCTATGTCCGCGATGCGCTGACCCCCCATCCCGCATTCTTGCGCCGCGGCAGCCAGCCCGTACTTTTCTTCTGGCGCGAGCAAAAGTTTTCGGTGAGCGATTGGGCGCAGATTCGTAGCGCCGTTGACCCGAACCATCAGCAAGTCTGGATCGCGGAAGGCGTTGACGTTTCGTACCAAAATGTTTTCGATGGACATCATCTCTATTCCATCGCGTGGTCGCCGGATGTGAATCACACTCTCGGCGATTGGAGCGGACGCGTGCGCCGCGCGGGAGCGGACAAGCTGTGGGTCGCCACCGTGATGCCCGGCTATGACGATACGCGTACCTCGCGCGCCGATCGCTTTGCGCGTGCCCGCGACAATGGAAATTTTTATCGGAGCACCTGGCAGGCAGCCATCGCCACTAATCCCGACTGGGTTATCATTACGTCCTTCAATGAATGGATCGAAGGAACGATGATCGAGCCGAGTGCGACCTATGGCAATTTGTATCTTGATCTCACGCGCGAATTCAGCGCGCAATTTAAAGCTGGCGCGGAACCCGCCGCCTCGATTCCAGCCGCCATCACGAGCGCGGTAAAAACATCAACACCCAAGCCGAATCAATATCTCACGACCGACATTCTGCGCGTGCGCTCCGGTCCCGGATTCGAGTACGAAATACTCGGACGATTGCCCGCCAACCGCGCGCTGCAAATTCTCGGGCGCTCGGCAGACGGCGAATGGCTTGAGCTCGCGTATCCGAATTCAAACAGTCGCGGCTGGGTAAAGGCAGAGTTTGTCGCGCCACGAACAGGACTCGCCGCGTTTCCAATTGCCGCCGCGCCGCCACCCACGCCGACCTTCGCGCCGACTCCCGTTCCCACCCTTGCGCCGACCCTCGACGAATCCCAATTCAATGACTTTAGTTGGGTGCCTCCCTGGTACTGAGTCATAGATCTTTCATAAACAAAATCGGCTCCTCTGCTTGAACGGCAGAGGAGCCGAAACATTTTCTTACAAGTTTGCTGCGCACTATTCGAGATAGCTGCGAAGTTTGCGACTGCGGCTCGGATGACGCAGCTTGCGCAGGGCTTCCTTTTCGATCTGACGGATGCGCTCACGCGTATATCCCATCTTCTCGCCGACCTCTTCCAGGGTGTGACCCTGACCATCCTTCAAACCATAACGCATCTGGAGGATGCGCTCTTCGCGCGGAGTCAGCGAGTTCAGCGCCTCGCGCATCTCTTCCGCCAAAAGTTGACGCCCGACGGCATCCGCCGGTCCGAGCACCTCCTCGTCCGCGATGAAATCGCCGAGACTCGCGTCTTCGTCCGCGCCGACCGGCGTTTCGAGCGACGCGGGCTGCTGCGAAATCTTGCTGAGCTGCTCGACCTTCTCCGGCTTGAGATGCATCTTTTCCCCGATCTCTTCAAAGCTCGGCTTGCGCCCCAACTCTTGTTCGAGTTGCTGCGAGACGTGCGTCATCTTGTTCACCTTTTCCCACATGTGAACCGGCAGGCGAATCGTGCGACCATGGTCGGCGATGGCGCGCTGGATCGCCTGGCGGATCCACCACGTCGCATAAGTCGAAAAGCGAAACCCGCGTCGGTATTCAAATTTATCCGCCGCGCGGATCAAGCCAATATTGCCCTCTTGGATCAAGTCCGAGATGGGCAGGTTGCTGCGGCGATATTTGTTGGCGATCGAGAACACCAGACGGAAATTCGACTCGATCAGTTTGTGGCGCGCGCGTTCGCCCTCCTCAACTGTTTTTTCCAAGCGCTTACGCTCAGCTGAACTGGAATGCGGATGGTACAAGCGCTTGCGCGCACGTTGCCCCGCCTCCATCGCCTTTGCCAATTCGGATTCGCCCTCCGCCGTCAACAATGGGCTGGAAGAAATCACGCGTTGGTAGAGACTCAGCTCATCTTCAGCCGTCTCACTGGCAACCAACGCACTGGCGTGGACCTTGTCCATCTTGAGCAACTCGATCGGCGGCAAGTCTGCTTCTTTCATCGGCGCGCGTGCGCGGTCGCTCTCATTATGCTTTTGAATCAATTCATCCAAAGTATCTACTTCAGCCATCACCTTGAACTCCATTCTACAAGTCGCTGCTAAAAGAACTCTGCCGACGAATTCACCGTACATTACGTAAGCTGTACGTGAATATATTTGTAGACTTGGCGTGTCACATCTTACGTAACTACAACGCAACTTCGGGAATATTCGCGCGCCCACGCTTGACCCCAAGGCGCAAGTGTAGTATACATCTGCCGTGGCGTCGTCGTACCGACGAACCCCTGCGCCGCTGCTTGTATTCTTTCAGCCAAAATTCCCTTCCCACTATTTGCCCATTGAAATCATTTAGGACCATTCTCACCCTGCTCGCGCTCGCGCTGGTCGTCGGCGGCGCCGGAATTTTTTCCGCGATCAATTCGCTCGCGCGTAATACCGACGCGGAACTCGTGCGCGCGACCGAGGTCCCGGCGCAACGTGTGGCAATGCCCGCCGCACCAACCAAATTTGCGCGCTCGCTGCCGGTCGCCACGACGCAACCTTCGGTCATCCCGACGCGGTTCATCCCGTCGCCAACACCCGCGCCGAGCAATACGCCCGTGAGCACGAAACCTGCCGCGCGCACAATTGCGCCAATCAAAAAGCAGAATGCTCCACTGGCGCAGGCGGCAACTCTCACCGTCGAAAATACCGCGACTATAGTCGCGAGCTCAACCCCCGCGCCGACTTTTACCGCGACCGCCACGCGCGGAGTCATTAGCGCGCAATCGATTTCCGGCAGCGGGACGTGCGCGCCGATTCCGAGTGTGAATTACAACGGCATCGAAGCCAAGCCGTCGCATCCCGACCGCCCCGCCGAACAACAAGCCGATTTGAATTTGCGCTTGCGCGGCTACGCGCCCACCACTGGCGTGCGCGGCTTGATCTCACTCGACGGCGCGACCGACGGTGGTGCGCCTCAACTCTACGGATTGTTTGCCGATCAGCGCACTCCGGCGATTCGCAATCTCTATCACGTTTATGATTGGGACTGGGGTTCGAATTCGCGCGGCGGCGCGATCACCGATCCCGAAGTCACGCTCATCGGCGTTGACGTGAGTGCAGGCGAAACGATTTATATGCCCGACTCGGGCGCGAATATTGGCGAAGGCAACGAGGCGCTGGTGCTCTATGCGAGCGCGACCCGGCTTACGCTAAAGTTTACGGGCGAGGATAATGTGGAGCGCGGTTATACCTTGCAGCTCGAAGGCGTCTGTGTCGAGCCGCGACTGCTGGCGTTGTATCAACAATTGAACGCCGCGGGTCGCGGCGAGTTGCCGGCATTGCGCCCGCATCAGGCAATCGGTCGCGCGGCGGGAGATGAACTCGGCATCGCGATTCGCGACTCGGGCACATTTATGGATCCGCGCTCGCGCAAAGATTGGTGGCGCGGGCGCTGAATCCGCGACTCGCGCTCACATCTAGAGCAAATTCCGGGCGGATTTCGTAGGGTCATACCCTTGTGGTTGCCCCACCTGTACAAGGCAGCGCCCGCTACCGCAATGGCCTGCATGATGCAGGAACCTGGTCTAACGAGTGCACTTGGTAGCGCAAAAGCCCTTACCACAATCGTGAGTTGACATTCATTCCTCGCGTTTCTACAATGCACTCCGGTGCCACCAACTTTCATTCTCCCCTTCGACTCACCTCTCGCGACTCTTGCCAATGTTGGCGGCAAAGGCGCGAATCTATCTGAGTTGACGCGCGCAGGATTCCCGGTCCCAGCGGGATTCTTGATCAGCACCGACGCGTACCGCGCGCTCGTGAATGAAAATAATTTGCAGCCGCGCATTCTCCAGCGCGTCCGCGATTTGCCGCTCGACGACCCCCCTGCGCTTGATGGAGCCTCGGAAGAAATCCGCGCGTGGTTTGATACCGCGACTTTTTCAAACGAATTGCGCGCGACGATTCGGGACGCCTACACGCAGTTACAAAACCCAAGCGACTCGCCGGCGCTTGCCCCGCAGGCACTTCTTTCAGTCGCGGTACGCTCGTCGGCGACGGCTGAAGATTTGCCGGGACTTTCGTTCGCGGGACAGCAGGACACCTTCCTCAATGTCATTGGCGACGACGCGCTGTTGGACGCGGTGAAAAAATGTTGGTCGAGTCTATGGACGGCGCGCGCTCTCGGCTACCGCGCGCGCAACGGGATTGCGCCGGATGAAGTCGCGCTGGCGGTCGTCGTGCAATTGATGATTGCAGCGGAAACTTCGGGCGTTTTATTCACCGCGAATCCACTGACGGGCAGGCGCGACCAGATGGTCATCGACGCGAGTCTCGGTCTCGGCGAAGCGATTGTATCCGGTCAGGTCGAGCCAGATCATTACGCCGTCAACGCGCTCACCTGGCAGATTGTCGAAAAAACTTTGGGACAAAAGGCGATGGCGATTATGCCGCGTGCCGATGGCGGCACCCAACGCGTGGAGCTCGCGGATGCCGCGCAGCAGCAAGCGTTGAGCGACGAAAAAATTTTAGAACTCGCGCGGCTCGCGCAGCGCGTGGCGGATCATTTCGGTTCGCCGCAAGATATTGAATGGGCGCTCGCCGACGACAAACTTTATCTCCTACAGTCGCGCCCGATCACCTCGCTCTATCCGCTGCCCCACCACGCGCCGAAAAATTTTTCCATCTACTTGGCATTTGCGGCAATCCAGGGCGTGCTCGACCCGCTCACCCCTTTGGGAATGGATGCATTGCAGCGCGGTATCGCCGGTGTCTTCGGACTCGTCGGCGCGGCGGAACGCGCACCCGAATTTTTGGACGAAGCGGGCATGCGGCTCTTTGTGAATGTCACACCGCCGTTCAGCGATCCACGCCTCCACCGTCTTTTGCAAGGATTCCTCACCAATCTCGGTCCGCAGGTGCGTCGCGCGATTGTGCCGCTGCTCGCTGATCCGCGTTTGAAAAGACGTAATGTGCTCACACCGCGCGCGATACTCAATCTCTCGCCGATTCTCCGCGTTGTACTCCCGCGTGCGCTGAACGCCGCGCGTCATCCTGCGCCTGCGCGCGAGCGCGCGATAAAAGCGGTGGAACAATTCGTCGCCGATGTTCAATCCCGCGCGGATGCAGCGCAAACCTTCGAGGCGCGGCTCGACGTGAGCGAATGGGCGCTGGCGCGTATTTTTCCGCAAGCCATCTTGAATGTAATTCCGGCGATGCTGCCCGGTATGATTGGACTCGGACTCACACGTCAGCTCGCCGGAGACGACGAGCAAGGCACGGCGTTGCAACTCACGCGCGGGATGCCGCACAATGTCACGACCGCGATGGACCTGAATCTGTGGACGCGCGCGCAGCACATCCGCGCGGACGCCGCATCATTCCGCGCGCTAACCGAAACAGCCGCGCCCGAACTCGCGGAAAAATTTCGCGAACGCGCGCTGCCGCCCGTCGCGCAGCAAGCGGTCGAAGAATTTCTCGCGCAGTATGGTATGCGCGGCGTCGCCGAAATTGATCTCGGTCGCTTGCGCTGGCGCGAAGAGCCGAGCGCAATTTTCAATCTGCTCGCGGGTTTTCTCTCGCTCGACGATCCCAAGCTCGCGCCCGACGTCTTGTTTGCGCGCGGCGCGCGCGAGGCAGAGACCGGCGCGCAAGCATTGATCGCGCGTGTGCGCCAGCGACGCGGTCGCGTCAAAGCGTGGCAGCTCGCGCACGCGATTCGGTTGATGCGCGAACTCGCGGGTTTGCGCGAGACTCCGAAATTCGCCAGTATCCGCGTGTTCGGCATGCTCCGTCCGCTGCTCCAAAAAAATGGAGAGGAGCTTGCGGCAAGCGGCAAGCTCGCGGAGGCGGATGATATTTTCTTTTTGCGGTTCGACGAATTGGGCGCGCGCGCAATCCTCGACCTGCGCGCGCTGGTCGCCGCGCGTCGCGCCGAGTACGAACGCGAAAAATTACGCCGGCGCGTGCCGGACGCGCTGACGAGCGAAGGCGATGCGCTTTACGGCGGCGCGGAGGATGAAACTTCGGGCGACCTCGTCGGCGAAGCCGTTTCGCCCGGCGTGGTCGAAGGCATCGCGCAGGTAATGCGTGACCCGCGCGGCGCGCGGCTCGCGCCCGGAGAAATTCTCGTCTGCCCCGCGACCGATCCGGGTTGGACGCCGCTCTTTCTCACCGCCGGTGGGTTGGTGATGGAAATCGGCGGACTGGTTACGCACGGCTCTGTAGTCGCGCGCGAGTACGGCATCCCCGCCGTTGTCGGCGTGCATAATGCGACCGAGCGGATCAAGTCGGGCGACCGCGTGCGCGTGGATGGCAATCGCGGCCGCGTCGCGATTCTAAAGACGGACATATCCACACTCGCCTAAAGCCACCAATACAATCCGATATAGTGGGCGGACGCGGGTCTGCCTTTTTTTATTGGTTCTGCGAGCGATGAAATCGAGCCGGAGACATCATTTGCTGACTATTCAAGTTCTGAGTATAATGGCGCAAGTTTTTACCTACGGAGTACGCAATGAAAGCAAATATATCGCCGGAACCTGCGCTGCTGGGCTTTTTACTCGACAAGCCAATGCACGGTTATGACCTCTACCGCCGGGTAAAGCGCGAGCTTGGACCCGTCTGGCATTTGGGTCAAAGTCAGATGTACGCGATTGTCAGCGATTATGCGGCGCGGGGCTGGATTCGTACGCGCGTGGAACATCAAGGGACGCGCCCCGCGAAAAAAATTCTCGCGCTGACGGCGAGTGGTCGCCGGGCGTTTGATGCCTGGATTCAAGAACCGGCGCACGGCTTGCGCGAATTTCGCGTCGACTTTTTCGCGCGGCTTTATTTTGCTCGCGCCGTGGGTCGCCGCCAGCTTGATCAACTGCTCGATCAACAGGTTACTGCCATCCGTCGCGAATTGGCGGCGCTGGCGTCTCCAGAGGCTGGTGAAGCACAAGCCCCAAACGAATTTCTGGAGCAGGTTCGCCGTTTTCGTTTCGAACAATTGTCCGCGACGCTGAAATGGATCGAGGGCAATCGACGCCAATTGGCGCAACTCTCCAGATCCGTCGAACGTCGCAAATCACCTCGCGTGCGCGCCAGCGCGCGTAAATAAAACCGACGAGGTTAGAATGCTTACCAAAAAAACTTTCTGTCTGTTCGTGCTTGCGTTTCTGCTTGCAATGAGCTTGACCAATTGTAGTGGGACGGGCGCGCCGACTGCTCCATCGCCCGCGGCGGCGACGACAGTCCCGGTGAGCAGCGGCACTAGCTTGACTGTATCCGCCGGCTCGTCGTTGACCGACGCGTTCAAAGAGCTCGGCAAAGTTTTCGAGAACGCGCACGCGGGGACGAAGGTGAATTTTAATTTTGGCGGCTCGCAAGATTTACGAACGCAGATCGAGCAAGGCGCGCAGGTCGACGTGTTTGCCAGCGCCGACACGAAAAATATGGACGCGCTGCAAACGAAAGGGTTGCTCGCCGCCAACAGCCAGACCTTCGTTCACAACCGCCTCGTGGTGATCGTGCCCAAAGCGAATCCCGCGGGCGTGAAGGAATTGAAAGACCTCGCCAAGCCCGGACTCAAACTCGATGTTGCCGATGAAAGCGTACCAGTTGGGAGTTACACCGTTCAAATGTTGGACAAACTTTCCGCTGACGCGAGCTATGGCGCGGATTTTAAAAACAATGTGCTTGCGCGCGTGGTTTCCAAAGAGAACAATGTGAAACAGGTCGTGAGCAAAGTGAGTCTCGGCGAAGCGGACGCGGGCGTGGTGTATACCACCGATGCTCAATCCGCCGCGGATAAATTGACAACGATCGAAGTGCCGGATAAGTACAATATCATCGCGACCTATCCGATCGCGGTAATTAAACCGAGCGCGAACGCCGCGCTTGCGCAGCAGTTCGTGGACCTCGTGCTTTCCGAGCAGGGACAAGCCCTTCTCAAAAAGTACGGCTTTGCGCCGCGCTGATCAGTGCGTCCATTAGAAGACCATCCTCCCATCGCGCGAAATCATTTGGGGGTTTCGCTTAAAACTCAGCATACGCGGAGCGTTCAGAGCAGAGGTCCAATCCTGAGCGAAGTCGAAGGATGGACCTCTGCTCAGGGCGCGTGACATGAGTTACAATATGAATGAGGACGGGAGCCGAGGAATTGCCAGGAGAGATAGCTATCCGCCTAGGCACTTGTTGGCGTTTGTGTTTGGTTCATTGATTGGCATGCTCGGCGGACTGATCGGGCTGGGCGGCGCCGAGTTTCGCTTGCCGCTGCTCGTGGGCATTTTCAAAAAGCCGCCTCTGCGAGCCATCAATATCAATATAATTGTGAGTCTGGTTACGGTCGCGTTTTCATTTTTGTTTCGCAGTGGGGCAATCATTTACCAGGAGGTTCTCGATCATTATCTGATTATTGTGAACATCCTGTCGGGTTCGCTGCTCGGTTCGTACATCGGCGTCCACTTTGCGACGAGAGTAAATGAAAGAATGCTAAGTCGAATCGTCGTGACGTTCCTCGTATTTCTCAGCTTTGTCCTGATCACGCATGATTATTTCTTTCAGGTCACGCTAACCAGTCCCATCCCCGCGTTTCCGCTTTTCATTTTCGGCATTCTTGCGGGCGCGGTGATTGGTGTGTTTAGCAGCCTGCTCGGCGTCGCTGGAGGCGAGCTCATCATTCCAACACTCACGATCCTGTACGCGGTCGATATCAAGCTCGCGGGCAGTCTGAGTCTGGCGATCAGTATTCCGACGCTGATCGTAGGGCTGCTCCGCTACAAAAGTCGCGGCGGAACAATTGCGGTGAGGACTGATTACGGCTTTATACTGTTCATGTCGATTGGCACGATACTTGGCGCATTGATTGGCAGTTTCTTGGTTGGACTCGTCTCACGCTCTTTTCTGCAAATTTTTCTTGGCGTCATCTTGTTGCTCTCCGCGGTCAAGCTGTGGCAAGAAGAGAAAAGCAGAGCAGCAGCGATTTCACACTTGAACACTCCAGTCTCAACCCCGACGGAATGATGCAGACGCGCGCTCCATCCCGCCCCGTTCGCTTCTCCTTCTCACTCGGGCGAATTCTTTTCCTCGGCACCGTGTTACTCCTGATCTTTTTTCTCGCCCTGCCGCTGCTCGCGATTGTGGTGCGCGCGCTGCCGGCGGGTTTGGGCGCGTGGGTCGACCCGGCGACCCTCGACGCGCTGCAACTCTCCCTCTTTACCGCGAGCTTTTCCGCGGCGCTGGCACTGGTGGTCGGCACGCCGATTGCGTACTTGTTGGCACGCGAAAATTTTCGCGGCAAAACATTGGTGGACACGCTGATTGATGTGCCGATGGTGCTGCCCCCCGCGGTTGCCGGTCTCGCGCTATTGATGGCATTTGGCAGACGCGGAATTTTAGGAACGCAGTTGTCTGCGCTCGGCATCGAATTGCCCTTCACTACCGCGGCGGTGATTATGGCGGAGACGTTTGTCGCCGCGCCGTTCTATGTGCGCGCTGCCAAAGCTGCGTTCAGCGGGATCGATCAACGGCTGGAGCAAATGTCGGCGCTGCTCGGCGAATCGAACCTGCGTACTTTTTTCCGCATCACGCTGCCGCTTGCCGCGCCGACGCTCTTCGGGCGAGACCCGGACGTCGCGGCAGACCCGGCAGGCCAGGCCGGAGTCCATCGCCTGGAGACCGATCACCGGTTCGAGGTCGACGTAGCCGTTCGTGATGTTGAACACGAGGATCCCGCCCGGGGCCA
>JBBSHK010000053.1:0-10642 GCA_038253185.1 Anaerolineae bacterium
TGCGTGCTGCCGCGGCGGACTTTGAAAAACGTCATGACGCGCGAGATATCGCGCTCAATCTTCAACTCCCGATGCAACCGCAGTGGGTCCGCGCGAATCCTGCCTTGTTGAATCAAGTCTTGTTGAACCTTCTGCTAAATTCTCTTGAAGCCATACTTCACGGTGGCACGATTGACGTCGAGGTGAGCGACGATTCCAAAGAGCACGTCGTGTGCGAGGTGAGGGACAGTGGAGCCGGAATCGCCGAACCTGATTTGAAAAGAGTGTTTGAGCCGGGCTATACCACCAAAGTCGAAGCGGGCATCGTACGCGGTGTGGGCTTGGGACTTTATACGGCGGAAAGGATTATTCGAAATTACGGCGGGACGATTCAGGCGAAGAGCGCCGCGGGGCGCGGCACCACGGTAACTTTTTCCATCCCGCGCGTGCCGGGAAATCAAACCAATGCCGAATGAAAAAATATTGATAGTCGACGATGATCCGGCGATTGTGGCTTTGTGTCGGCGCATTCTGGAAACCGAAGGATTCCGCGTGACGCAAGCGAGTCGCGGCGAAGAGGCGCTAAACCAAGTCGACGCGGACCATTTCGATTTGGTATTGACCGACATCCGACTGCCGGGGCTGACCGGCTTGGATATGGCTGCACGCTTGAGAAGTCGCGGGCACGACCTGACGCTCGTGACGATGACGGGCTATAGCAGCATGGAGATGGCGATTCAGGCGTTGTCGCTTGGTGTGGACGAATTCATTGTCAAGCCGTTCACGCCGGACAGTTTGCGAATGACAATCGCACGCGCGCTTGAAAAATCGCGCTTGCGGCGTGAGAACACGCGCCTGCGCGCCCTGCTGCCGCTGTTCGAAAGCACACGCGCGTTTGTCGGCGCGGGCACACGCGAGGAGTTGAATCAACGTGTGGTACGGGCAGCTACTAAAACCATCGGCGCGCAAGACGTGGCATTGGTACAAATCGACCACGCCAACCATTCGCTGTTCGTGGTCGCCTCTTTCGGCGCGGAATTCGCGGCAAGCGTCGGACGAATCCTGCCGCTCGCCGTGGACACGGTCGCGGAATTTTCATCTCTGGACAAAGTTCAGGTGTGGCGCGGCGATGAGATCAGTCGTCGATTGCCGCTTGTATTTTCGCCCGGACGCGCCTACGCTGCGCTGTGTGCGCCGCTGATCGCCCACGAGCAAACGATTGGATTCTTACTAGCGCTCACGCCGGAAAAACCCGAACCGTTCAGCGCGAGCGACACGGAAGCATTTGCCATTGTTGCGGGGCAAGCCGCGGCGGCGCTTGAAAACGCGCAGCTCATCGACGAGATCAGCAGGTCATATCGCGATCTGCAAGAACTGGATCGACTCAAGAGCGAATTTATCAATATTGCCGCGCACGAGTTGCGTACTCCGCTTTCCGTCTTGATGGGTTATGCGATGCTGATGGTGGACGAACTGTTGGGCGACGAACGCGAGCAGATGCAGTACATCGTCAACAATGCGGAAAGGTTGCGCCATGTCGTCGACGATATGCTCAGCTTGCGTTACCTCGAAACCGGGCAAGCCGAGTTGCGCCTCGAGTCGTTCGAGGTCGCGGAAGCGTTGCACGCGGTGGTCGAAGCATATCGCGGATTGGCGGAAGATAAATCGCAGCCGTTGAAGGTTGAGCTTGCGGATGACCTCGGCAGGATCGTGGCAGACCGCGCGATGGTGGATTTGATGCTCGGGAATTTATTATCGAATGCGATCAAGTTTTCACCGCGCACCAGTCCGATTCGGTTTCGCGCCTGGGGCGGGGAGAATGAGATTACTATCGCCTTGCAGGACGAGGGGCGCGGCGTCGCGCCTTCCGAGCACGACCGAATTTTTGGGCGATTTTATCAGGTCGAGAATTCTCTGACGCGCGAACACGGCGGACTGGGGTTGGGTCTTGCGATTACTCGCGGAATGGTGCAAGCGCATCGCGGCAAAGTGTGGGTCGAAAGCGAGTCAGGTCAGGGCAGTACGTTTTACATTACTCTGCCGCGGGTGGCTGAGCCGCGCGTCGCGCCGCTGCGTCTGTCGAACCAATCGATGGAAACAGATACCGCGGCGCATCCCAGAGCCTTGCATCGCTGAACAGAGGCGACAAACAGAATCGAGAAAATATTTTTCTCCTTATCTCAGCCGTGATCCAACATTCGCGATTGACGTCGCGTACGAAATCGAAAACAGGTTTCTGCCAAGTGGGGCTCGCTTGAAGGGACCTGTTTTTTGCTACCGGGACTTTCTTCGCGCGGGGATGCTGAGGCAAATTCTCACCTGCGTCGGCAGCCAGCGCATATCGGTATTTCCGATTCTCCGGGAGAAAACTATTCGCGGAGCCAGTCGTCGACGTAAGCTTCCCAGCCATGCTGAAAATCTTCCAGCTTGATCTCGAAAACATTTTGGATTAGATCATCCCAGGTGTTGTAGGTGACGACGCCGGCGACAGTGTCCGCCAGCTTCAAGCGCCCAAAACGCTGCGCGATGTAACTCGCGACGGTCCAAGCTTCCATGTTCAAGAGAGGTCCAGCATCGGTCATTCCGCCGACGGGAACGCGTGCGCGTGTGAGATCGCTCAGAGGCAAAAAGTAGCCGTGAGCGCGCGCATCGCGCACCAGCGTTTTTTCAGCTGACAGCCACATCACCGGCGGTGGTGCAAATTGGCGCGCCTCCCATGCTACAATCCCTTCCGCCAGCACATTCAAATTTTTCTTTCGGATGGCAGTATAGCGGCTGTCGGTTCCGTCCAGTATGTGACGGACACTCCAAAACGCGATCGGCGCGCGCAAGGCATTGGTCCCTTGCGCGCCCCAGGTGCCGTCACCGCCTGCGCCAAAGAGTGCAGGGTAGGGCGGTGGATTGATCTCCAGTTCCAGCGGCGCGTCGCCCGCGAGCACTTGTTGCTCGTCCAAATCGCGTTCGACTTGCCCGTAAAACTCCTCAAGACCCGCAACCGTCGTGTTTACAGTCGAGTCATCCAGCCCAAATGCCTTGATCTTGAAATGCGCGCTTGAGCGCACGATCGGTTGCAGTGAGAATGCCTGACGCCCGTCGGTGCTTTGCCAGCCCCCACCATGGCGGCGGTAATAGCGGACTTCGTGGAACGTCTGCGATTCGGAACCGACCTTAAGGTCTACGCGCAGCACACCCGAACGCAACTCTCCGTCAACCGGTTCCTGCGAGGTAATGGGGAAAGGCAGAGCCGACCAGCTATTGAATTCCGAAAAATATTCAACCTGGCTCTCGCGCCAACCGTTGGCAGCATCGGGGTCGAATGTATTTCGCAAGAGGGGAAGGTTCGCTGCTTTCCAGGCAAAGTACTCACTGAGCAAAACTGGAGCAATTTCGAATTTTGCCTGCGTCGTAGCTGCGGAATAAAATTCTTGCTGTGCGAGTTGATTCATTACCAACAGCCAGCCGCACAAGAACAGGCTGAGCAACACTCCGCGCCAAGTCAAGCGCGAGCGCGGCGAACGCACGCGCGCATTCGGGAGTTTGAGTTCTGTGTCCACAGTTCCAAGGTTCATACGGTTGCTGCCATTTCCGAATTATAACAGAAGCGACCGAGTTCAAGAGCTGTGCTGGTTACGTAAGTGGGTAGCGCGTGTCGGGATTCCTCAGCATACGCGTGCGTGGTGCAGAGATTTAAGAATTTCACAATTCGCGCGCAAGAGTCTTGAATTCCAAAATGGAGTATGTTATACTCACGCGCGAGTAATCTTGAGAAGAATCAGAATCCGGAACCGCGATCCTTTACCCAATTGCTTTTGCATCCAGTCACATATGCCTTCGCACACCAGTCATCCTCCAAGCTTTGTATCCTGCTTTTGAATTAGAGGGTCATTACACTTTCTAAACACCCACTCCACTCGCAACCGCCTCGTGGACCATTTCGAGGCAACCAATCGGAGGAGAGACAAGGAGGTGATCGACAACAACAATCTACACCGAATCGCAGCTCTGCAGACCGAACTAAAAACTCAATAAGTTGACGGAGGAAATAGAATGAACATTCTCGCAAAGATAGTATCGGTGCTCGCCAGCCCCTTGCTCTTGGCAGCCCGCGGTGGCTCGTCGGGTGGAGGTAAGGGCGGCTCAAGCGGTGGCTCGCGTGGCGGCAGCAAAGGTGGCTCGTCGGGTGCCAGCAAGGGTGCATCACCCGGCGGCTCGTCGGGTGCCAGCAAAGGCGCTTCATCTGGTGGGAGCAAGGGCAGCTCACGCGGGGGTTCGTCGGGTGGTTCGTCCGGTGGAGGTAAGGGCGGCTCAAGCGGCGGCTCGCGTGTCGGCAGCAAAGGTGGCTCGTCGGGTGCCAGCAAGGGTGCATCACCCGGCGGCTCGTCGGGTGCCAGCAAGGGTGCATCACCCGGCGGCTCATCTGGCGGGAGCAAAGGCGGTTCACGCGGCAGCTCGCGCGGTGGTTCAGCGGGTGGCGGCGGCGCGAGCGGTGGCTCGTCCGGTGGCATGAAAGGTGAAGGCGGCGCGAGTGGTTCACAGGGCATGGGCGGCGAAATGGGGAACGAGGAAGACACTGGCGCGAATCCGATGTAGTCGCGTTACGATGATTACACGCCTCATCGGCTATCTGACAGCGCCATTGGTATTGGTTATGCCCCTGAAAAAAGGAACGCGCCCGTCACGCTCGACCAAGCCGGTTGCCAAGCGAGCTCCAGCTCCCCCCAACAGGAGAACTCCGGCTAAGGCTGCCAAGGGTTTGCCGGCGCGCAAAAAGTTGGCGGTGACGCCGGTTGAACCTGCGACTGTGGCGGAGGCAGAAGCCCCGGTTGTCATGCCGCAAGCGCCCGCGGCGGCACCCGGGCTGTTTTCTCCACCTCCCAGCGGATTGGCGGAAACGCTTACCCCGAACTTTCGTTGGTTCTATGTTGGCGGCGCGACGCATTACGAATTGGTGTGGTCGGTGGATACTCACTTTCACAAGGCGCAAATTCTCTTCACCAACCAAACTGCCGCGGCACTACCGCCCGAGCAGGCACTCAAGCCGGGCGTAACCTACGTCTGGCGCGTGCGCGCCGGAAATGAAGGTGGGTGGGGTCCCTGGTCTGGCACGCAGACTTTTACCACACCCGAAGAATAACCCGTTCAGATTTCAACAGGCGCTATACATTTCGCGCGTGACTCGTGAGGGTCGCGCGCGAATTTTGTTAAGCATAGGTGAGTTCATAGCTCATCGACGAGGTGACACCAGTGCCCGAAATTGAAATACGTCCGCCGCACGAGTGGCGCGATTTTGTCGAATGTGAGGACCTCCAGCGCGATGCGTGGCAAATGTCGGACGAGACCGAAATTGTACCGGCGCATCTCCTCATTACAGCGCACAAGAACGGCGGACTGGTGCTTGGCGCGTACGAGGGCGCGCAGCTGGTCGGATTCGTTTTTGGGTTTCTCGGCGCGGAGAGAACGGGCGCTGAGTTTCGGATAAAACATTGTTCGCACCAACTCGGCGTGAGGCGCGCCTTTCGCTCGCGCGGCATTGGCTTGGCTCTGAAGCAGCGTCAACGCGAATATTTGCTCCGACAAAATTTGGACCTGGCGACGTGGACCTATGACCCGCTTCAAGCCGTGAACGCGAATCTGAACATTGCGCGGCTCGGCGCGATCGCGCGCCGTTACATTCGCGATGCGTACGGTGAGTTGCAAGACGCGCTGAATATCGGAGTCGCGAGCGATCGCTTTGAAGTCGAATGGTGGTTGAACAGCGAACGCGTGCAGGCGCGAATCGACGCGCAGGAACCCGCCCATCCGAATCCGGAGCGCCAGCCGATTTACGAGATCAAGTTTGACGACGCGGGAATGGCTCACATCGCGCGTGAAGCAGATTTGGAAGAGGGGCTTTGCCTCGTGGAGATTCCCGCGGATTTCAATGGCATCAAGGCACGCGACCTCGCGCTGGGCCGCGCCTGGCGCGAACAAACGCGAGTGACTTTTGAACGCGCGTTTGCTCAGGGCTATAGCGCGGTTGAATTCAATAATTGGAGGGATGACCTCGGTCGCAGGCGGAGCGGTTACATTTTGCAAAAAGAGGCAATACTTCCTTCATGACGTGCGGGTTTTGCCGCCAGATAACTTGACACTGCTTGGTAGCTGACTATAATTCAAAAAAGTGCGGAAAGAAATCCCGTTTGCCTTTTAGCGTTTGAGCAGGACGCGCCTGGGCTGCCGCAAATCTAAAAAGAAGGGGGGCGACGTATGTGACTCAAGTCATCGTAGATAAAAACGAGCCATTTGAGGCTGCACTTAAACGTTTCAATAAGAAGGTGCAAGAGGACCGTATTCTCTCCGAAGTTCGGCGGCGGCGGTTTTTTGAAAAGCCGAGCGTTGAGCGTAAGAAAAAGAGAGCGGCAAAACAGCGCAAGAGCCGTAAGGAGACATTGCGCAACGAAGAGCGCGAATAGGCGCCGCACCCGCCTCGGCATACTCGAGGCGAGATTACGTTAGAGATATTCAAGAGGGCACGGGCGAGCTGCTGATTGTCAAGCCGCAACGTGCCCTTGACGTTTGTTTGATATAATCCATCTAATGGACGCGTCACGAATGTCCGATAGGGGAGAGGTGCGACTTTCGCGGAGGCAGGCGGGACTGGCGCTGCTCATCGCCGCACTGGCTGCGCTGTTGCTCGCACTCATTTTGACCGTGCACATCAGTTTTCTTACTCCGCTCAATCCGGCGAGCGCGCCGCTGGTGCAGGGACAACCCAGTCCCACTACTATTCTCGCCACCGAGCGCGTCACCTTCCCCAGCTCGATTCGCACCGCGCAGGCGCAAGACCAAGCCGCCGCGCTGGTTCCAGATATTTACAATCCACCGGATGCCGAAATCGCGCGCCGACAAGTTCGTGTCGCCGGGCGCCTCCTCGCATTCCTCGACACGATACGCGCAGACCCGTATACGACCCGCGCGGAAAAAGTACAGTGGGTGAGTTCCGTGCCCAGTGTCACAGTTTCCAGCGAGGTCGTAAGCCGCACGCTCGCGCTCGAAGTGACACCGTACCGGCAAGTGATCAGTGAAACGTTGTATGTGCTCGACCAAGCGATGCGCGAGGAAATCCGAGCAAGCGACCTGGCGGCGGCTGCCAACAAATTACCCTCGCGCGTCAGTCTCGTGTTGTCGGCAGATCAAGCCGATCAGGTGACGCAATGGGTCAAATCGTTTCTCATTCCAAACACCACCTTTGACGCGGCAAAAACGACAGCCGCGCGCGATCGGGCGCGCGACAGCGTGGGCGTGGTTTATCGCACGTATGAAAAAGGACAGGCGCTGGTGCGCGCCGGCGAAGTGATTACGCCAGAGACTTTTGAGGCGCTGCGCGAGCTGGGCTATTTGCAACCGCAAAGTGATTACCTCGACAATATCGCGTCCATTATTTTTTCCATCTTTCTGATATTCATCGGCGCGTTGTATGTCGCGCGCTTTGCGCCGCATTTGTTCCGACAACCGCGCGTGCTGGTATTGCTCGCGCTGCTGTTGATTGGCACCGCGCTCGGCGCGAAAATTCTCGTACCCGGTCGCTCGATCATTCCGTACTTATTTCCCTTTGCGGCGGCGGCGATGATGGGTGCGGCATTGTTGAATGCTGAAATCGGAACCGGGCTGGCGCTGCTCGTCGGGCTGGCGGTGGGGTACATCGCGCGCGGCGCAATTGAACTCACAATGTTTGCGCTCGTGGGCGGTATGGTTGCGGTGCTGACGTTGCGGCATCGTGACCGTCTCACATCTTTTGTGATTACGGGTGTGTATGTTGCGCTCGCGAATGCCGCGTTGATTCTGGTGTTTCGTCTGCTCGCGCGCGATGATGACCCGGGCAGTTGGTTTCGTTTGACACTGGCGGCAGCCGCTAGCGGCGCGCTGGCGGGACTGATCGCGCTCGGCAGCCAGTTCGTTCTCGGCAAGCTCGCGGACTTGCCGACCGCGCTCGAATTGATCGAGCTTGCGCGTCCGACACATCCGCTGCTTCAAAAACTTTTGCGCGAAGCCCCCGGCACCTACCATCACTCACTGATTATCAGCAATCTCGCGGAGCAAGCCGCGCAGCGGATCGGCGCGGACGCGCTGCTCGCACGCGTGGGCGCGTACTATCACGATGTGGGCAAGACAATGAATCCGCAGTTGTATTCCGAGAATCAATTTGAAGGAATAAATCTCCATGACACACTCGACCCGCGCGCGAGCGCCGCGATCATTCATCAGCATGTGTTGGACGGGCTGACCTTAACCAAACGCTATGGCGTTTCAAATCGCGTGCGGGACTTTATTCCGCAGCATCATGGCACCACGATCGCTTCCTATTTTTATAACAAGGCATTGTCGCAGTCGAACGGCGCGCCGGTTGGGGAAGAAGGGTTTCGTTATCCCGGACCCAAACCGCAGTCGCGCGAGGCAGCGATTATGATGCTCGCCGACGGGGTGGAAGCGACGGCGCGTGCGGAACGTCCCACCAACGCGGAGCAAATTCGCGCGATCATCGATCAGATTGTCGAGCTGCGAGTTCAGGAGGGTCAGCTTGACGAGTCGGATGTGACCCTGCGCGACCTCGAAGAAATCAAGCGAGCATTTTTCGAGGTGCTCCAGGGATTGTATCACCCGCGCGTGCGTTATCCCTCAACCGCCACCGTCCGCGAGCGCGCGGCGCTGACCCCGGTGGTGGAAACGGTTGCGCGCGCGGAAGCCGATGGAAATTAATGTCCTGGTCGCGCCTGTTTTTTCCAAGCGCGTGGTACGTGCCGATTTGCGCCAGACCGCGCTCAAGACCTTGCGCGCCGAAAAAGTCAGCGACAGCAGCGGCGCCTCAATCGTGATTGTCAGCGACGCCGTCCTCCGCGGGTTGAACCGGCGCTTTCACGGTGTGAATGCCACCACCGATGTACTCTCTTTTCCCTCAGACGAAAAAAATTATCTCGGCGACATTCTGATCTCGTACGAGACGGCGCGGGTCAACGCGCGTGCGGCACGCTGGACGATCAAGCAAGAGTTAGAATTGTTGGTCGTGCACGGCTTGCTGCATTTGCTCGGTTATGCCGACACTGACCCCAAGCTCCGTGAAAAAATGTGGAAACGGCAAGGAGAGATTTTGGGACGGGGCGTCGTTAGTGGTTACAACTCATTTCAAAAATGAAATTTCTTGTTGGAAATTGCGCGGCGCTTTGTCATTCGGACTCGTTCCCCGCGCGGAATCGGGTTTTTGAAATGAGTTGTAGTTATTGGTTATTGTTGTGAGTTGCTCGCTGTTGGTAAAAACTTTTCTGTTCGTCGTTCGTTAGCCTTCAGTCCAAAGCCCTCGGGAGTTGAACTATGCCGCGCTATGAGCCAACCGATGCGATGGTCTTGCCGCGTTTCGCCGGCGTGCGAACATTTATGCGACTGCCGGTTTTGCAAGATTTGGAAATTCTCAAACGCGACCGCGTCGATTTTGCCGTGGTGGGGTTGCCGTTCGACACCGGCGCGACTTTTCGCGCGGGCGCGCGTTTTGGACCCGAAGCGATTCGCTCTGCCTCCGCGCTGCTGCGCCCGTACAATCCCGAACACGATCTGAAAATTTTTGATTACATCCACGGTGTGGATTACGGCGACTCGCCGGTCGCGCCAGGATTCATCGAGGACTCGTACGAGCGCATGCAAAAATATCTACAGCCGTTGCACGAGGCAGCGATTACGCCTATCGCGTTGGGTGGAGATCACGCGGTTGTGCTCGCGGAGTTGCGTGCGGCGGCAGCAGTGCACGGTCCGCTCGGACTCGTTCACTTTGATTCGCATTCCGATACGTGGGATGAATATTGGGGACATAAGTACACGCACGGCACGCCGTTTCGTCGCGCGGTGGAAGAAGGTCTGCTCGACACCTCGCGCTCGATTCAAGTCGGAATGCGCGGTTCGCTTTATGGACAAGAAGATTTGCAAAATGCGCGCGATCTCGGCTTTGTCGTCGTGCCAATGAGCGAGTTGCGGCGGCGCGGCAACTCGGAGGTGCTCGCGCAAATTCGCGCGCGCGCGGGTGCGGGCAAATGTTTTCTTTCCTTCGATATTGATTTTATCGATCCCGCATACGCGCCCGGCACCGGCACGCCGGAGGTGGGTGGCCCGACCAGCGCAGATGGATTGGAGTTGGTGCGCGGTCTCACCGGATTAGATTTCGCGGCGTTCGATGTGGTCGAAATTTATCCGCAGTACGATCCGGCGGCGATCACTGCCGAGCTTGCGGCGAATCTCGCCTATGAAATGATTTCGCTGATCGCGTGGAAGAAGAGAGAAGCAATGAGTAATGAGCAATGATCGATGCAACGCTACATGACTCATCGCTCAGCACTCATCGCCCATTGCTTCTCAATGGTGCGCCATCAAGTACATCGCTCGACCATAGCCGATGAGCGTCAGCGTAATCGCGAGCAGGTCGCGCGCATAGGCGTGGAGCTCAGGCGGACGCGCGAGATCGAACGCGAGAAAGTACAGGATGAGAATAAAAATCAACAGCGTAACCGCAACCAGCATCGCAAAGAGTTGATTGGAATTGTATTGCTGCGTCTGCTGCAAGTACATCACGTGACGCGTGACGACCTCGCCAAATCCTTGGAAAAGGAACAGCCCCATTACGGCATACAGGTAAAGTTCTCCA
>JBBSHK010000054.1:0-10620 GCA_038253185.1 Anaerolineae bacterium
TCGTCTCAGGTCCATAGCCGATCAGCGGGCGAATCGCATTCAGCGTGTCCACGCCATTCGGATAATAGAGCGGCGCATGCGGCAGCGCCAGCTTGAGCGCTCCTTCCCAAATCAGCACGCGCACTCTGCCGGTGCCGCCTTCCGTCTCGAACACGCGTCCGAGGCGACCAATGTACGGCGCGTCGCGCAATGAGGCGAGGGGCGATGCCGCGGCGAGATTGAACAGCGCGAGAAATGCGATCCCCGCGAGCGCGACGCCAACCGCGCTCAGCGCCACGCGCCGCGCACCACGCACCAACGCATACAAAATTCCAAAAGTGAACAGCCCCCCGAGGAAGCCGAGCAGAGGACCGCGGCTTTGCGTGAAGAGCAGGCACACGACCTGAGCCGCCAGCAACAGCGTATAGACACCGATCAGCAGATAATTTCCCGCGCGCTGTTTAAAAAAGAAAGCGACCGCCCACCACGCGAGCACCATCAAAAGCGTAACGCCGAGCGCGAGGTTGAAGTTGGATTGTGCCGCGTGCAGCATCATCGGCGTGAGCGTGCCGCCGAATCCGGCGTCAATTAGTTTTTTCGCGCCCAACTCAAAGCTCAGTCCCCATACCGCCGCGAGGACAACAAAGCTCGCCACGATCGCGCCGAACACCAGCGCGCGATTTTTCCCAAGCTGCGCGCTCGCGTCGTGGGCGCGCTCGATCAGCCGTCCCAGCGTGAGCGGCACGACCAAAATCAAATACGCGCCGACGAAAATCGAATTGCCCATATTCGACGCTACGCGCGTGGTGACGTCGCCACCCCATGGCAACGGGTCGAGAAAATAGTGCTGGACAATGCCGTAAAACGCGACGGGAAAACTGACCCCCAGCGCGACACTGATCGCTCGCTCTACCTGCACCCGCGAGCGGATAATTCCAGTCGCGAGCAAAAAAATCACGATGTACGAAAGTGTGGTGTACAGTCCTTGCAAGCGCTGATACGAGCCAAGCAAGCTGACGCTCGGAGAAACCGACGCCAGTGTGCTGATGATGTAACTCGCTATCAAGAGGAGTGTCGGCAGTCTCAATGGATTCTCGCGCGAGCTGGTGGCGAGCCATACGCGAACGCGCGTCCCAAAACTCGCGCGTGGGGCTTGGCTCGCGCGCTCATGCACACCAGTGTCCGTGCGAATCGTGTCCGCGCGCAGCATCAGCCACGCCGCCAACATAATCAGCGCCAGCGTTCGCACCAGCGCAATTTTGTCAGGCTCGAACACGCGGCTCGAATAAACATTAAAGAAAAGCGGCGCCATAATGATCGCCGCCAGCCAGCAGGCTTCTATTAATTTCTCACAAAAGGCAGCCAGTCTTGACATCCAAATCTATGATAATCCAAGTGAACTCAAAACGCAAAAGAATTCACGCCCTGATATTCACGGCACGGAATCGTACACCGATATCACGCCTTCGACCATTTTTTCCACGGTAAATTCCGCGCGCACCCGCGCACGTCCCGCCGCACCCATCTTCTCGCGCAGCGCGGGATCGCGAATCAAACGTGTGATCGCCTGCGCGAGCGCGGTGGAATCGCGCGGCGGCACGACCAGTCCGGTCACCTCGTTTTGATTGACCCACGCGACGCCGGTGCCCACATCGCACGACACGACCGGTTTACCCGCCGCCATCGCTTCCAATTGTACCGCGCCGAATGCCTCGCTCCGCTCCGACGCGGGCAGCACAAATACATCGCACCCTTGGAAGAATCGGGGCAACTCGTCGTCTGAAACATCGCCGACAAAATTCACGCGATCCGCGACGCCCAACACTGGCGCGAGTTCTTTCATCTCGCGTTCCATCGGTCCCGTGCCGACGACGATCAAAACTGCCTTGGGAATTTTCGTGAGCGCCTCGAGCAAATAATTCAATCCTTTGTAATAGCGCAAGCGCCCTACGAAAAGCAGCTGCGGATTTCCGCGTCCCCTGCCTTCGGTCGAATACTTGCGCTCGTCCGCAGTACCGCAGAGAGTCGACGACTCGAACGGACGCGGATCAATTCCGAGAGGCACCACCACACACTTGTCTTTCCAACGCGTGAGTACCGGGGACGTGGCAATGTAATTCGGACTCGTCGCGATAATCTTGTCCACACGCGCCAGCACACGCTGCCTCAGCGGCATATACAATACGCGCGAAATCTTTTGTCGAACAATATCGCTGTGGTAGGTCAGCACGCGCTTGCGCGCACGCCCGAAAAAATAATCCGAGAGTTCGCCCCAGGGATATGGAAAATGCAAGTGCAGCACGTCGGGTGATTCACGTCGCAATTGTTCCGTAAACGCCAAGCTAATCGGCGCGGAGGAAATCGTCGCGAGCCGCGCGGCAAAGATCACGCGCACCCCGTTGAGCGTTTCCACGCGCGTGTGACGCTCGCGACTCGTGACGAGGACGCTCACCGCGTGACCGCGCGCGGCTTGCGCCTCGGCAAGCAGTCTGATGTGATTTTCGATTCCGCCGACGACCGGAAAATAATCTTTGTAAAGGTGGAGAATGCGCATCGGAAGGAGTGGACGGGGGTCAGGGGTCGGTCGTTGATGGTCAGGCAAGCGCGACTTGGTAGATCTGAAAAGTTTCCCGCGCGGTCCGTTCCCACGAAAAGCGCTGCGCCTGCGCGAAACCTTTGGCGCGCAATAATTCGCGCAGATTTGCATCTCCCAAGATTCGCGTGAGCGCGTCAGCGATTGCACCCACATCGAATGGATCGAACAGGAGCGCGGCATCGTCCACCACCTCGGGCAAGCTCGAAAGATTCGCGCACGCGACCGGAGTGCCGCACGCCATTGCCTCGAGCGGCGGCAGACCAAAGCCCTCGTGCACTGACGGGAACACGAATGCCCGCGCGCCGCTCACCAGCGCGACGAGATCGGCGTTCGCGAGGTCGTGCCGGAACAAAACACGCTCACTCAATCCCGACGCGCTCACTTGCTGCTTGGCTTGCGGATAGCGCGCGTCCCAATGTCCCGCGATGACGAGAGTCGCGTCGGTCTCGACACGCGCCCACGCTGGCACCAACCGCGCGAGATTCTTGTGGGGCTTGTTGCTGCCGAGGTACAGCACGTATGCCGGGGGCAGGTTCAGCTTTTCGCACACGCGCGCAATTTCTCTTTCATTCGCCGCGCGAAAAATTGGGTCAGGCGCGAGGGGCACGACCGAAATTTTTTTAGAAGGAACTCGGAGCACGCGGCAGATTTCCGCGCGTGCCGCTTGCGACAGCGTGATAACCTGTGTCGCGCGGCTCGCGCCAAGTCGATTGAGTACGCGATACACCAGACGCTTTGCCGCGCTTGGCATTTCCTCGCGCAGCACCAGCGGCGTGACATCTTCCAGTGTGATCACCGAACGGAGCGGCAGCAAGTAGGGCATCGCGTAATACGCCGAGTGCCACAAGCTCGCACCCTTGACCAGCGCGCGATTCATCGCCAGCAACTGCTCGCCCGGAGAAAAAGGCGCGGCGGCGACGCGGACAAGTTCGATAGTGCGATAGCGCGCCAGCGCATTGAGATCGTACCGCGTATTGCGGAGCTTGGGATTGCAGAGCACGCGGAAATTTTCTTCAGGCGCGACGCGCGCGAGTGCCTCGATCAAATTAAAAACGTAACGTCCGATGCCGGGAAAGTGGTCCTGAATATATCGCCCGTCGAGGACGTAGGTCGCTCGCATATCAAGGTTTCTCCACTTTAGTATTGACCGACTCGTACACTTGCAACGTCGCGCGCGCCGCGCGCTCCCACGAAAATTTTTGCGCCTGTCGCAAGCCGCGCTCGCGCAAATCCGCTCGCACAGTTTCATCTGCCAGTGCGCGCCGCAACGCGAGGGTCAACGCCGCGACATCGCGCGGGTCAAACAAAATTCCACCGTCGCCGACGACTTCGGGCAGAGACGCAGCATTCGAGCAAATCACCGGCACGCCGCACGCCATCGCTTCGAGCGGCGGCAGACCAAAGCCCTCGTAAAGCGACGGATACACAAAAATTTCTGCGGCGTTGATGAGCGCTGGCATATCCGCCCCGTCCACCCATTCTGTAAAATGAACGCGCGCCTCGAGTCCCAATTCGCGCACGCGTTGAAACACCGGTTGATACAACCAGCCCTTGCGTCCGGCGAGGACGAGCGCGGGCGCGTCCGGATCGTTCGCCAACGCGCGGTACGCTTCGATCAACGTGAGCAGATTCTTGCGCGGCTCGAGCGTACCGAGGAACAGGATAAAGCGCGCGGGCAAATGATATTTTTCGCGCACCCGCGCCAGTTCGGCTACATCGCGCAGCGGACGGAACGCGGGACTCACGCCCTCGTATATCACGCGAGTTTTTTCCGGAGGAATTCCCATCACGCGTATCACATCGCGCCGCGTATTTTCCGAAACCGCGATAATCGCGTCGGCACGGCGCAAAAAACGCGGCAGCAGCAGCGAGAGATACCAGCGATTGAGCGGGAGGTGGTATTCGGGGAAAAAACAAAAAATCAAATCGTGAACCGTAAAAACCGCGCGGCTCTGGCGAAGCGGCGGCAGCAGGTGATCGGTCGCATGAAAAACATCGCCGCGCGGCAGCCAACGGTCCATCGTCGCGCCGCTCCAATACGCGAGCAGCACACTCATTCGCCACGGCTTGGCGGAGAGACGCAGTTTGCGCGCGGGCAAACGGTCGAGCGGCGGGTCCGCCCGCTCATCCCCGCGCGGCGCGTAATAGAACGCGTAATATTCATTGGCGCTATCGATTGCCAACAAAGCCGACAGCAATTCGTGCGCGTAGCGTCCAAGCCCCGCGTGGTGATGCACGGCAGGAGAAAGATCAAAGGTGAGACGCACGTCTTCCTCGCTCTTTCATTTCTGATTCTCGTTCGTGAACTCGCCAATAGACCTGTGCCGTCGCGCGCGCGGCGCGCTCCCACGAAAATTTTTGCGCCTGTCGCAGACCCCGTTCCCGCAGTACCTCACGGCGCGCGTTGTCGCGCAGTACGTCGATCATTGCCCGCGCGAATCCTGCCACATCGTCGGGCGGAATCAAAATTCCTGCATCACCGATCATTTCGGGCAGCGAGGACGCGTTCGAGCAAATCACCGGCACGCCGCACGCCATCGCTTCGAGCGGCGGCAGACCAAAACCCTCGTAGCGTGAAGGGAACACAAATGCCTGTGCCAGATTGTACAGCAGCGGCAAGTCTGGCGCCGCGACATATTCGAGAAAATGAACGCGCGCGGCTATTCCCAACCTGTTCACTTGAGAAAAAAATCGGTCGGCATACCAGCCGCGCTTGCCGACGATCACGAGGTCGGCAGATATTGACGGCGCGGCGTGGGCAAACGCTGCGATCAATGTGTCCACACCCTTGCGCGGCTCGAGCGTACTGACGAACAGAATAAAACGCGCGGGCAATCCGAGTTTCGCGCGCACACTTTCCAATCCCATTCCATTTTCAATCCGATGAAAACTTTCGTCGCGTCCGGGCGGGATCACCTGAATCCGTTCCGACGGAATTTTAGTCAGGTGAACGATGTCTTTTTTCGTGTGCTCCGAAAGTGTGATGAGCTGTCGCGGGAAGCGCAACGTGAATGGCAGATAGCGGCTCCAATAAAAACGCGCGGCGGGCGGAAAATTTTTCGCGAACAAGACTCCGATCAAATCTTGCACCGTGAGCACCACCGGACAAGGCGCGCGTCGCGGCGCGGCAAAGCCGGTCAGGTGCAGGACATCCGCGCGAGACTCGCGTGCCAAGCGCGGAAGGACCAATTGTTCGCGCCGGATACGGCGGTCGGTGCGTTGGTCGGCGGTAGCTCCGTCTTCCAATTTGACGACCTCGATTTCTGGCGCGTGCTCGCGCAACGCGCGCATCAAATTTTCTGTATAAATCCCGATGCCGGTCTTTTGCCCGCGCGTCGAACTGACATCAAACGCTACTCGCAAGGCAGCGCTCCTCAAGCACCTGCTCCGCGCGGCGGATATTCACGCGCGCAGCGTAATGTTCTAGCGCGTACTCGCGCGCCGCGCGTCCCATGTCCGAACGCAGAGTCTCGTCGGTGAGCAATTGCGTGAGCGCGTCGGCGAGCGCACGCGCGTCATTTTCCGCAACGAGCCATCCCGCTACGCCGTCCGGCACGTATTCGGGAATCGCGCCACTGCGCGTGGTGACGACCGGCACGCCGCACGCCAGCGCTTGCAGCGCCGACATTCCGACCTGCTCTGCCCATTTCGGCGTGGTCAACGAGGGCGCGGCGAATACGTCCGCCGCGCGAAAAAAATCCAGCAGCGCGCGATTTTTTACCGCGCCGGTGAGAGTCACCACCTGCTGCAAATCCAATTCGCGCACGCGCCCTTCCACCGCGCGGCGCGCGGGACCATCGCCGACGACGACGAGCCGCGCCTTCGCGATTTTTTGCCGCAGGCGCGCGAACGCCTCGAGCAAAATGAAAATTCCTTTTTCAGGAACGAGGCGACCGACGAAAAGAATTGTCTGCCCTCTGCCCTGCGCTGGCTCGTTGTACCGGGGAGCGGGTTGCGGAGAAAATTCGTCCACCTCCACGCCCCAGGTGCCCCACATCAGCCGCTCGATGCGCGATGTCGCGACACCGCACGATTCGAGATTCGCCTGCGCGCCGTGGTTGAGGGCGATGATGAGGCAGGCACGCGCAAAATATTTCTTTAATGTGTGACGAAGCGCGAAGGCGAGAGCGCGACCGAATTTTATTTTCAGTGGACGATTTTCTAGCGTGACCGCGAGCAAGCGCGCGTGGGTTCGCTCTGCCGCGAAATAGCACGCCCACAGGTACGGCTGGAGCGCAATGGAGAATGGTTCGACCGCTTGAATAATGACGGGCTGCGCGCGTACGAGTTGTCGATACAAATCGCGCGGCGAGCGATAGAGCAGCAAATCCACGCCAAGGTCCTCTGGTGTGAGATCTCCATACTCGGCGCGTCGATAAAAGTGGATGATCTCGAATTTGGAAAAATATTTCAGCGGCGCGAGCAGGTCTCGCCGAATGCCGGTGCTCACGATGGCGAGGCGAGGCAGCATCGGTCAGCGCCTGCCCACTGGCGCGCGTTGCCGGCGTTGGCGTTGTCGCGCCACCAGCGCGTTCGTGAGACTCACGCCCCATTTCGTCTTGCTCAAGTAGAGATCGAAGAGCGCGACCGCGAGCACGCGCAGCGCGGTCGAAAATAGATTTGGCGCGGCGCGCAGCGTATGCATAAAGTAATTACACGCCGCGCGCACCTGACCGACCGCAAGAAACCGAATTGTCACATCCATATACACATTGCGCCGCGCGAGTGATTTGACCTCCAGCGCCTCGGGTGGCACGTCGGCGCGGGCGTAATATTTTTCGATCAACTCAACGCGACCGAGCACCACGCGTCGGTACGTCGCCGCTCTGCCGCCGGTGAGACTGAAGGGGTGCAGTCGATAGCGCGCCAGAATTTCGTCACAAAAAGCAAAGCGGCACACCGGCGCCATGCGAATCCACAAGTCCCAGTCCTCGTTGCCGATCAAGCTTTCGTCGAATCCACCCACCTGCTCGATGCAAGTGCGACGAAAGACGCAGGCGACGCCGCAGACACAATCGCCGTACAACAAACTCTTGAGCCACTGATTTGGAAATTTTTCCGGCGCGCCGAGAATCTGCGACAGCGGTCTGCCCTGTTCGTCCATGCCTTGCGCCCGCGCGTAAATCAAACCCAGGGTTGGCTCCGCCTCCAGCGCGGGCACTAATTCCTCCAAAAGATTGGGCAGCCACGCGTCATCCGAATCCAATCGCCCAATGAATTCCCCGCGCGCCACGCGCCACGCGGTATTGAGCGCCGCGCTGACGCCTCGATGCGTCTGGTAAAGGTATCGCACGCGCGAATCGCGCAAGCCGCGCACCAAGTCTGCCGAGTTGTCGGTCGAGCCGTCGTCGACGATGATGACTTCGAGCTCGCGAAACGTTTGGTTCAGCGCGCTGTTCACCGCCTCGAGCAAGTACGCCGCGCGATTAAAGGTCGTGACCAAAACGCTGACGCGCGGTTCACTCACTCTGCTTCGGTTCAGCCAGACGCGCGGCGAGGGTCTCCAACGTGCGCACGATATGTTCGCGCTGTTCGTCCGTCACGCCGGGGTGAACTGGGACCGACAATACTTCTTCCACGACTTTGCTCGCAAAGGGCAAGTGCAATTCGGCAGAAAATATTTCCCGCGTGCTCGGGTGTTCATTGACGAGGTTGGGATAATAGATGCGCGTCTCGATCTCCGCCTCGCGCAATTTTTCCACCAATGCCCCGCGCGTGAGTGGAAATTCTCGCGTGACGCGCAAGCTGTATTGATGCCACGCGTGGATGCGCCAGGGAGCGACCGCGGGCGTAATCAAGCCCGGGATTTGCCCTAGCCGCCCGGAATAAAATTGCGCGTGCTCGGCGCGGCGCGCGTTCATGCCCTCGAGTTTTTTGAGCTGCTCGATGCCGACGGCTGCCGCGAGCTCGTTCAGGCGAAAATTAAAGCCGCGCGTTTCGTATTGGGAACGCGCGCTCATCCCGTGATTGATCAGGGCGCGCGCCCGTTCCGTCACCGCGTCGTCGTTGGTCGTGATCATCCCGCCTTCCCCCGTCGTCATATTCTTGGTCGCGTAAAACGAAAAACAGCCAGTGCCGAACGAGCCGACGCGCTGCTGGTTGAATGCCGCGCCGTGCGCCTGACATGCGTTCTCGATCAGCACCAGATTGTGGCGCTTCACGACCGCCGTAATCGTCGCCATCTCGCACGGCTGCCCGTAAAGATGCACTGGCAGAATCGCTTTGGTCTGCGGGGTGATCGCGGCTTCGATCAGCAATGGGTTAAGGTTAAAACTGCCGTCAATGTCCACCAGCACCGGCGTCGCGCCCGCCAAAAGAATCGCGTTCACTGTCGCGATAAAATTGAACGGCGTGGTGATGACCTCGTCGCCCGCGCCGATGCCATGCGCGAGCAGCGCGATATGCAGCGCGGTGGTGCCGCTCGAGGTCGCGATCGCATTTCTCACGCCGATAAATTCGGCAAAGGCGCGCTCGAATTCCTGGACGCGCGTTTCATCCGCGAGAAGTTGCGAGTCGAGCACCTGCGCGACCGCGTTCTTTTCTGCTTCATCCAGTTGCGGCTGCGAAATTGGGATCACAATGTTTTCACCACGGAGACGCAGAGAACACGGAGAGTGATACGTTTGCAAGATTCGTCCGTCGCGGCGTGCGGAAGGCAGCGCAAACTTTTTTCTAATGTGTTCATAAGATGGTTCCCTGCTCACCCGCGGCGAGTTGAGTGCCGCGAAATAATCGCCATACATAAGTCGTACGTTCGACCGTGAGCTTTGGGCGTATCGCGAACGTGACCGCGAAATAAATCAAGGTCGCGAACGCGGCTCGTACGATCACGCGCAGCACGAGCGGGACAAGGGATAGATCAAGCGCGTTGGCGAAAAGAAAATATGCGCCGAGCGCAATCGCCGTCGCGAGCGCGGGCGCCGCGAACACATCTGCAAGCGCAACGTCGGGAACCGTTTGTCTCACAAAATAGTACGTGACGACGAGTCCGACCGCGAACGCGACGCCAACGCCCATCGCCGTCCCCTGCGCGCCGAATTGAAACGTGAGCGGCGTTGCGGCGAGGGCGATGGCGGCGGCTTGAATGAGAGCAACGGTCGTGGTACGGCGCGGCTTGCCCACCGCCACGAAAAGCGAATTGGCATCGTCGAGCAGCGGGCGCAGCACTGAATACGCAACGAGAAATCTCACGAAAGGAACACTCGCCAGCCAGCGTTCTCCGAACAAGAGCAGCACGAGTTCGTCTGCCGTAACAAAGATCGCGAGCGCGACGGGCAAGGCAAAGGTCGTAATCAGCCACAGCGACATTGTAACCGTTTTCGTGAGTCGCGGCAGATCGTTTTGCAACTGGCTGTAAGCGTAGAACGCGGTGCGCGACAACGCGCTCGTGATCAGCACGCTGGGCCACTGCGCGATACGATAGGCGCGTTCGTAAAAACCGAGCGCAGCGACACTGACGAAAGTGCCAACCAGAAAATTGTCGAACTGATAGACGATACTCGCCGCAATCGTCGCAAGCCCCACGACAACGCCAAAGCGCAGAAATTGACGCGCGAGCGTTGCCGAAAATTTCCATCGCACCCGCAGCAGTTCCGGCAGATACGCGCGCACGCTCCACCACAGACCGACGAGAAGCAATAACGCGTAGGTGGTAGTCTGCGCGACGAGACTCCAATATCCGCCGCCGTGCAGCGCGAGATAAAACGCGGGCAGGTATGAAATCGGAAAAGCGACTGCGCTCACAAGGCTGACTCGCGCGAACAACAGCGCCTTGTCCAACTGCACCCACGCGATGCCCATCACCGAATCGGAGACTCCGACCGCCGCGAGCGCGAGTGTCACCCACACTATCGGCGGCGCGTAACCGAGCGCGAGCAAAATTGGAATCGCGATCAACGTGAGCAACAAGCTTGCCGCGCCGCTCACGATGCTGAGCACCGCAAAGGTTCCCGATGCTTCGGCTGTGGTCGTCGGGCGCTGCGCGAACGCTGGATCAACACCCAGCTTTGGGCGCAAATTCAATAGCGAAAAAAAGAAAACGCCCA
>JBBSHK010000055.1:0-10518 GCA_038253185.1 Anaerolineae bacterium
AATCAAATAAAACTCGTATGATGTGTCATTTCGAGGAGCGAAGCGACGAGAAATCTCAGCGGTGTGGAAACCGAGATTTCTCGCTCCGCTCGAAATGACATCGACCGACATACTACGACTTTTATTTGTGTTGTCTATAAGCGGAGTTGCATGCGTGTTGGTCGCACCAGAGGAGGTGAGATGAGCCAGAGTTCTGTTTTGCGCGTCGGCGTACTCATCTGCGCGCTCGCGGTATTCATTACGTTCGCAATCGCGGTCGCGCCCGTCTCCGCGCAGCTACTTTCGAGCGAACACCGCGCGCCGCTCACGGCGAGCAGCGGCTATACCCTCCACTATACGTTCAGCGCCGATCCGAAAGATAACACCTTCGTGGCATCGTTCACGCCGGATGTGAAAACGATTTACGGGTGGGCAACCGTGACGGCGAATAATGGCGCGCCCGAAAAACAATTCAAGGTGGACATCAAATTCGTCGCGCCGAATGGACAGTCCGTCAGCGCGAACTGGTACGGCTCCGACACCGGAACGGTAACCACGTACCCCGACACGGCATCCGCCTTCGGCGATGTGAACGTGGCGCGACGCGAGCTTCCGATTGCCGGCACATCGAACGCCAAGCTCACCGGGCAGTGGACGGTCAACTTTTACGCGGACGGCAAGCCGGTCGTCTCTGGAAATTTTACTCTCGCCGGGTCGAATGATCTCGCCGCGAACGATTCCAGCGCGCGCGCGCGCGCAGACCTCACAGCCGCCGATTATACCGTCACTGATTTTGGTCAGGAGAAGAGCAAAGACGGCAAGACTTTAATTGCGTTTGTCAATATGAAAATGCAATCCACCGACATTTACAGTTCGGAAACTTCGCAGCAGACCCTCGACGGTTTTCTCGCGCTGCGGCGCGCCTTTCCGCAAGCCGACCAACTGCTCGACATTCTCGAGTACAGCGATCGCTATGACATCGTTTTTTTCGCGGAGGGCGAGGATGTCGACGCCTACATTCAAAGCAAAGACTATGCGAGATTCTCACCCAAGGTCGGCATCAATGTTTTTGACAAACAGCAGGGCGCGTATTTAGGGAGTGACACCAGCGATTTCGTCAATAAGAATTTCGGTGCGGGCAGCACGCAGCCGCCGACGAACTTTTTGGTAAGCAAGCAGAGCGGGGCAGGTTCGGTGCGCGTAGAAATCACACCCTCCGAACTTCCGGCGGATAGCAAGAGCACAGCCGATGTGACGGTAACAGTGTACGACAAGCGCAACAACCCCATCGCGAACGCGAAAGTGGATTACGCCATTTGTGGCACGGCGCGCGGCGCCACGATTAATTATCCGCTCTCCGGCACGGACGAAAAAGGACAGACCGCGCTAACCCTCAAAGCGGGTTCCAGGCGCGGTTCAGTGACGGTGACCGCAACTGTAAGCGAAACGATTGGCGCGGGCACAATCACGATTGGCGGCGGCAGCGACGATCCGGCAGGTGATGACGCCGAAGCTTATCTGTGCAGTCGCGGCTACAAGCCTGTCGCGATCGGATTCTCGGACAAACAAAAAACTCAAGCCGAAGTCGACATCGAACTCAAGAGTGATTTCAAACCAAACCAGATTGGCGGTCCTGTGCTGTTCGGTCTCACCGCGCTACGTCAATATTATCCCAACGCGACCGACCTCTATGTCGTCATTCCTTATCAGAGCAACTATCTGGTCTTTAGCGCGGCGGCGGCGGAATTTGACGCGTTCGAGGCGAAGCTCAAAGATGCAGATGCGACGACAACGGTGAACACGATTCAGAATTACGTGAGTGAGGTGGTGAATCGCGGTCAGTACGTCGATTCACGCGGCAATGTCATCAACAGCTTTGGCGATTTCATGAATAAAAAATTTGGCGGTAGTTAATCGTAGGGGCGACATTTTTTGTGTAACTTGCAAAAAGCATCGCCCCTACGCAAAGGAGCAAAAAAGATGGGACCTATTTTTCAAGGCGGGTTGCCGCCGTTGCCGGGCACCACAGGACCGAACATCCAGCAAATTCTGTTGAATATGCTCTTCGCGGTGCTCTGGTCGGTGGTCGCGTCGATTGGCTTTGCGGCAGCGATTGCGATCGGATTGAAAGTATTTAGCGCGCTCACGCCCGGCTTTGACGAGTGGGAGGAATTACGCAAGGGGAATATGTCCGTCGCGGTATTGTGGGCGGCGTTCGTGCTCTCGGTCGCGATTGTGGTGGTGGGCGTGCTGATCAAATAAATCTGCGCGAACTTTTTCTCTGTTCCGAACACCACCTCGGTGTCGGGTAGGGCGTTTCGGGTGCTGGCTTCGCAAGCGCAGGCGCTCCTACAATCCTCATATGCCGCCGAAAAAAATTCTGCTGTTCTGTTTGCTGGCGCCGCTGTGGCTCGCGCCCGCGGTGGCGCGCGCGGATGACCCTGATCCCGCGCGCCTCGTGATCACCGAATTGGTCGGTCGCGGCTATGATGTGCTCGACGCCGGCTTGTACCCCGACTCGCAAGGTCAGCCGCGCGCCGATGCGGTCTATGCGCGGATGGACACCATCACCAATGATCTCGACAACGATTACATCGAAGAGCAGGCGCTCGATGGGAGTCAAGCCCTCGGTCGCAATTACCCCCACGCCACCAACCTGATTACGATCCTGCAGTACGCTCGCTGGCAAATTATTTTTCAGACGAGCGCGCAGGACCTCGATCAATATCGGCGCAAGCAAATCAAGACTGCCGATTATTGGTCGGAGCTGCGCTCGAACGCGCGTATCTATGATACCGTCGCCAAAGAATTTGTGGGCGAAAAAGATTTCGTCAACAAATCTCAAGTCGATAAAAATCAGACGAGCAAAGATTTTTCGAAAACCGCGCCGAATCCTTTGCCTACGCCCGTCCCGAATTCGACCAACAAGCCCGAACATATTTTGCTGGAGCCGTCCACGACCTATCTGCCCGCGGATAGCAAGAGCCAAGTGAACTTGCTCGCGCGGCTTAGCGACGCGGGTTTCAATCCCTTGTCAGGTCACAATGTAAACTTTGGCTATGAGGCGCAAGGACAATCCGAAAAAAATCTCGGCGCCGCGTCCACCGATGCGGACGGCACCGCCCGCGCGCAAGTGGTCTCCGGTCGCGTGCTCAACGTGGTGCTGATGCGCGCGACGACCGCCTCACTCAACGCGCAGGTACAAGTGCTCGTCGGTCCGCCGCCCGCCAGTTCCAAAGAGGCGCGACTCAAAGCGATCATCAACGGGCTGAAGAGTCAGGGCTACTTGGAAGCGGACGCAGACTATGCAGTGAGCACAGGTCCTGCCGGACAAGCAATTCGCCAGGCGATTTCGGCGGTGCGCGTCACTGCCAAAACTTTTGATCGCAGCGTGTATTCACAATTGAGCCGCAGCTTTGGTACGCTGCGTACGGTCATTCCCGAAGCGAATTTTCTGCTCGCCATTTTGCAATATCGCGCCAAGAACGGGCGCGACTATTCGCTGCTCTATTCGGTGCTGCCCGATGATTGGGAGGCGTTCGTCAAAGGTCAGGTCGGAGAAAATATTTTTTGGCAGCGGGTGAGCTACGAAGGCGCGGTGGATGAAAAGGGCAACAATATCAACGACAAGGATTTCGTCAACAAGAATTTTGGACCTTCAACTTCGCGCGGTCAGACCAACACGCCGCGCGGCGTCGAGTCCGCGCTGACGCTGGAAGAGTGGGGCGAACAACTTACAGTCGGCGAATTCGAGGTGCCGGTCGGCGGCAGCGCGGATGGCTTTACGCTTGCCGATTTAAGCGGCAACGCGACGGGGCTCGCGATTTTCGCCACCCCCGATTTCAGTAAACCGGTCGCGAGTTTCAAGCGAGGCGATGATCCGAAAGTGCTAAGTTCGCTGCGACTTGGTCAGGGGCAATATGTGTTGGAGGTGCAAGCTGAACACGCGCCCGCGCGCGTGCAAGTGAATTACGTCGAGCATCTGGCGCAGTGAGTGGTCAGGGATGAAGGATGAAGGATGAAGGATGAAAATATTTCATCCGGTTGAAAATTTTTTGCCGACGGGCGTGTGGCTCGCGCTGGTCGTCTTGGGAATTATTCTCTCCGCGTGCGGCAGCAGTAACGATAACACACCCGCGCCCCTCGCGCCGACCGCGCAGCCGACTGCCCTGATAGAGAATCCGCCCGCGCTCCCGACCAACGTGGCGGTGAATGTTCCCGCGCCGACGCCCGCGCCGACGCCCACACTCGCCGTTCCGGTCAAGAGTCAAGGCAGAGTTGATCTCGCGCTGAAAGACTTGATCGTGACGCAAGCAGTCGAGCGTGAGCCGCTGGTCGTCGGTAAGCTCACGATGGTGCGCGCGCGAATTGCTTTGGGCGGAAGTGATTCATACCTCGCGCAGGTGAATGTAGAATTCGAAGGCAAAAATTATTCCGCCACCGGCGCGGTCACGCCACCCGAAACCGCGATCGAAGTCGCCGTCGATGCGCCCTCCAAAATCGCGCCGCTCACGGTGCGCGCGCAGGTGCAGCCCGCGGGCGCGGTCATTGATCCCAACGCGTCGGATAATTCGAAAACGCTGACGCTCGCGGTGATTCGCCCTGGTGAAAAAATCACCGCGTATTTTCTGCCGGTCGATTGGACTCCGGAGCAAGTACAGCGTTACAATTTCAAAACCGCGTTCCCGGAATTTGTACAAGAGCAGGGCGATTTTCTGCGAGGCACCTATCCCATTGCGTCGGAGGATGTGCTGCTCGATTACACCCTCACGCCGCATATGCTCGCCGCCAACGAAAAACGTCTCTCGAACGAGCAAGGCGATGAAGACGCGAAAGCCTCTTACCGACTCTACGGTTCGATTTCGCTGGCGGGACGACGCCTACGACCCGATGCGACTTTGATCGTCGGCGTCTTTCCGCCCGGCTGGTTTGCCAAGCACGGCGAGCCGCACACGCTCGGTCTCTCGCTGCGCGATGTGAAAGGAACAGTCACCGACCAGTATCTGCCCGGAGTTCCGCTGGTGACTTCGCACGAACTGGCGCATCTCTTTCGGTTGTACGAGGATTACGATTTCTCGATCAGCCCGCCGCGGCTCTTTACCATTATCGATCGCGCGGGGTACTGGGTCCAGAAACGTCGCGTCGAGGAGAGCACGAAAGCCAATCTGATTCCAACCTTTCTCTCGAGCGCCGACGATCCGCAGCGACCGCGCTGGGTCGATTCGCGCATCTACGAATATCTGCTCGCCAAGTTCACGATTGATGGTAAAGGACAGGCGAGTTCGCCGTTGGTGCTCGCGGCGACGATGGCGCGCGCAGTAGAGACCGATAATTCGCCGAGCGACTATGCCGCGGGCTTTCAACGCTTTGATCCGAAAGACCCGGTCTATTGCGCGGTCGGCGTGACGAGTCTGCGCGCGGGACAAATGCTCGAAGCGCGTTGGTTTCAGGCAGACCAAAAGCTCAAGACCGACAAGCAGACCACGCGCGATGGCGCGGGTTGGTACAGCTTTGCGCTGCAAACTCAGAGCCGCGGCGGTTTGGTCGAAGGTTCTTATCGCGCCGAAATTTATCTGGACGGTCAGTTAGCAAAGACGAGCCAATTCACTGTCAAGAGCAGCCGCTAGCGCGTTGAGCGAAATAAATGTTCAACAAACTCGTTCTGTATTTTTGTGTGACCTCGCGCGTGGTTGCCTTATCCGCGAAGTTAGAGTAAACTGCTGCAAGTAGTTCAGGTCTTCTTAACCCTTTCAGTTTCAGACTTTGCACGGAGGCGCCGTGAACCCCTGCAACAGTTCACACACTAAATACAAAGCTGTCACCGGATTTCTGCTTGCCGGCACTATTGCCGTATGCTTTATGCTCGCCTTGGTGCTGGTGTACCAAGTCGACCCGGCATCGGCGCAAGAACCGGCATCTCCACTTTTGCAAGCCCTGACTTGTACGGATACTCCAACCTCCATACCAAGACCAACGCGCACGCCGACGCGCGTGCCACGACCAACGAACACACCGACCTTCGTCATTAGCTTCACTCTGAATATTACGATTGAGCCGGCGCCCAACGCCGGCGGTCGCGCGCACTTATTGCCGCAGCAAGCTCCCTGTCCGCCAACCAATACGCCTGCAGGTCCGACCAGTACGCCGCGCGAACCGCGCGATACGGCGGTCCCAACCGACACCGCCACGGGAACTTTGAGTCCGTCGCTAACGCCCACCATCACGCCAACGCCGACGAATACGGCGACAAATTCCCCGACAAATTCCCCGACGCGTACGTCCACGCGTACGTTTACTCTGATCCCGACGCGCACCTTTACCCGCATTCCGACGCGCACTCCGACGAACACATTCATTCCGACGGAAACCGCCACTCCAACCGAGACCTCTACTGCGACCGCGACGCCCACCTCGACCGATACGCCGACGCCGACACAGACGCCGCTCGCATCAGCTCATATGGTCCTTGGAGAATTCCGCACGAGCGGACCCGGCGGGTCAACCGATCAGTTCATTGAAATTTATAATCCCACAGGCAGTTCGCTCAACATCGGCGGGTGGCAAGTCAAAGGTTCAAACAGCAGCGGCTCTGTCGTCACAAGCATCGTCATTCGCGACAATACGCTGCTGCTGCCGGGTCAACATTTCCTCCTCGCGCAATCCGGGTATAGCGGTAGCGTTGTGGCTGATCAAATCTATACCACGGCGATTTCGGACGATGGCGGGTTCGCGCTCGCCGACGCCGACGGGCGTATTATCGATCAGGTCGGCATGAGTGCCGGTTCTGCCTTTGTCGAGGGCACTCCACTCAGTCCATTCATCAGTAATACGGACCAAAGTTACGAGCGAAAGCCGGGTGGCGCGGCGGGCAATTGTTACGACACCGGCAACAATGCGCTCGACTTTCAATTGACGACCAAGAGCGATCCGCAAAATCTGTCCAGCGCGCCGATATTTTGCAATGACGTGACGACCCTGACGCCCACCGCGACCGCGACAACGACGAGCACTCCGAGCGTTACTCCGAGTGTTCCTCCGACCCAAACGGCGACTGTTCCGCCGACACCGGCTCCCACTGCGACCGCGATTGCGCCTGCCGCCGGAGGCAACATTCAGAATCAATCGCTCGGCGGCGTCGCGCAATTTCGATTCGATTATTTTGTGAACAATATCCGGGGACCCGAGTCGGTTTTCTCGGCGGGATTGGCAAATCTTTTGCCCAACCTGTTGCTGGCGATTCTACTGGCGATTGTTTTCGGACTATTTGGAACTCTGCTCGGGGATACGCTGGAGAATCACGAGGCCGAGGTGCGGCGCCTGTTTGGTCCGCTCAGTCGGTTTATGAACACGGGCACCAACTTGGAGAGCATGCTCGGCGCGCAACTCGGACGGCGCGGCGCGGCATGGGTGGGCGACGCGTTCAAAGTCATCGTGGTGTTGCTGATCTATGGCGTGGTGTTCGCGTTCCTCGATCCGAATTTTACATTTGATCGCGAGGACGCGTTGGAATTGGTGGGAGCGGTCACGCTGTCTTTCGGCTTGATCGCCATCATCGACAGTGTCGTCAAGTTCATCTATGAGCGTCGTCACGGCGCCAAGGCGACGGTACGACTTCACGGCGCGAACTTTTTGCTCGTCGCCTTCTCGGTGATATTTTCTCGCACCGCCGCGTTGTCCCCGGGCATTTTGTTTGGCAAGCCCGGCGGTCTCGAAGGCGAGGAAAAGGGCGATCCGTACCGCATCAATCTGGTCGGCATCGGTTCGGTCGGACTCGCCGCATTAGCCGCGTGGCTGTTCATGATGTTCGTGCCACGTCAGGGCGCGACCGGTTGGAATCTTTGGGTCGCGACGGTACTCGCGCTCATCTTCGCGGTGGGCATCCAGACACTGTTTTTTGAAATGATTCCGCTGCGCGGCTTGTATGGTCGATCCATCATCGAGCGCAATCGCTTTGTCTGGTTCGTACTCTTTATCGCGGTCATCTTTATGTTCATGCAGACGCAACTCAACCCTGAAGGCAGTTTCGTCAGCGCCTTTAACCGACCGAATATGGAAATCCTCGCGCTGTTCGTCCTCGCTTTTTGCGCCTTTAGTGCTGCCGTGTGGCTCTACTTTGCGCGGCGCTCACAAGCAGCTTCGTAAATCAAGGGGCGAGCTGAACTCGCCCCTTTTAATATCCACCTTCACCTCACTTTTGAGAAATAACTGCGTGCTCGGAGCACCACGCTGCCGCAGTCCCCAACCCGCGCCGACTTGGGTTGTCCTGTACGCGCCGGTCTGCTTCACCATTGCACTGGGACGCGCGATCTCTCGTCCTACGTGAGGTTTAATTTACAAAGACTCTGTCTCGTAGTAAAATAAACTTATGGCGCGCCCGCTCGATTTTAAGGACCTAAATGCGATCCGCGAACTCCAGCCTCAAGGTCTGGTGCTGGACTTGGAGCGCGCGCGGCTCTGGCCCCACTCCCCGCTGACTGCCGCGCTCGCGGCACAACTGCCTTTCAGCGAATATGGCGCTTCCACCATTGTTCTGTATCAAAATGATCGCAAAACCCGACCTATGGGCTTGGTACAGGCTCGCCTGCGCCACAAGCGCCCCGAGGCAGACATTACTTTTATCGCTCCGGCGATGGAGGCGCACCCGGACGCGGTCAGCATCTGGTACCGTTTGCTTTCAGAAACGGTGAATCGACTGGGTGAACAGGGCGTTCAGCGGATTTATGTTCAGGTGACGAATCAGAACGGCGAGGAAGAGGTCTTTCGTCAGGCGGGCTTTACGCTCTACGCGCACGAAGATGTGTATTATCTCGCGCCCGAACTGCTTGCCGCCCGTCAGCATTCCAAGAGTGACGCGACGGCAAATCCACGACGGCTGCGCCGCCAACGCAAACGCGACGCATGGTACTTATTCCGCTTGTATCATCAGGCAACCCCCCGTCCGGTCCAACAAGCGGAAGGGATGGTCAGCAGTGATGGCAGAGTAGGTCAACTCACAGATTGGTGGGATCAGGCAAACGGCACTGGCTATGTACTCGAAATGGACGATCTGCTCGCCGGCGCGGCGCGGATTACTCACGGGCGCACGGCAAATTGGCTGCGCCTCCACATGCACCCACAAGCGTCGAGCTACGCCAATGATCTGGTCGAAGAAGTTTTAGAGCTCCTCGCGCCGCGTCGTCTTCGTCCGCTTTATTGTGGCGTGCGCGATTACGAGGGAGGCATTCGCGGCGCGCTCGAAGCCGCCGGCTTTGTATGGCAGTTGAAGCGCAGTTTGCTCGTAAAACATACCACCGTTCGCGTCAAGGAGCCGGTGCCGTGGCTCGTGCCGGCACTCGAAGCACCGGCGCCCGTCGCGCCGTTCCGCACAAATTTTTCCGAACACGATTTGGAAAAGGAATTACAAATCGCGTGAACGTGAAACGAAAAATGTAATCAACCAAATCGAACGCCAATGAATCGCCAAGTGAAATAATAACTTTTCACATTTTACTTTTTACTATTTATTTTTGAGGAGTGTATGGAACAGGCTATTACTGATGATCTTCAAGTCTTGTGCTCCGTCTTACCCCCACCCATTCAGGATGCGCTCGGAAATATTAACGACAGCGCGAATTTATTAGAAATCGTTCTTGACCTTGGGCGAGTGCCCGAAGCGCGCTATGTCAACCGCGAGCGCGTGCTCAGCACGAACGAAATCAGCGAAGTTGATATTGACTATGTCGTGTCGCGCATCGGCGACGTCGGCGGCGACAATCGCGCCGGCATTCCGCGCACGCTGCATCGCATTTCCGCCATTCGCAATCGCAAAGGTCGCATCGTCGGTCTCACCTGCCGCGTCGGTCGCGCCGTTTTCGGCACAATGGAAATCATCCGCGACATCGTCGAAAGTGGCAAGAGCATTTTGCTGCTGGGCAAGCCGGGCGTCGGCAAGACCACGATGCTGCGCGAAGCCGCGCGTGTATTGAGCGAGACCCAGCGCGTCGTCATCGTCGATACCTCGAATGAAATTGGCGGCGACGGCGACATTCCGCATCCCGCCATCGGCAAGGCGCGGCGCATGCAAGTGCCGCAACCGTCACTACAGCACGAGGTGATGATCGAGGCAGTCGAGAATCATATGCCGCAGGTAATCGTTATCGACGAGATTGGGCGCGAGCTGGAAGCCGAAGCCGCGCGCACGATTGCCGAACGCGGGGTGCAACTCATCGGCACCGCGCATGGTCAGACGCTCGACAACTTGTTGATGAACCCGACGCTGATGGACCTCGTCGGCGGAATTCAATCCGTAACGCTTTCCGACGAAGAAGCCCGGCGGCGCGGTACACAGAAAAGTATTTTGGAACGCAAAGCGCCGCCGACCTTCGATGTGCTCGTCGAAATTCAGGAACGCTTTCGCGTGGCGGTGCATCACGATGTCGCGCAAGCGGTGGATGCTTTCTTGCGCGGGCGACCCTTAACGCCGGAAATTCGCACGCGCGATGAGGCGGGACAATTGCGCGTGGATCGTCCCGAAACCTTGGTACGGATCGCGCCGCGACC